>CANKGM010000054.1 GCA_947481355.1 Chitinophagaceae bacterium | reverse complement strand
TTCTAAACCATTTTTTCGTAAATTTATTCGAATGCCTGCCAAGGTTTTAGATTTTATTTGCTTTTTGTAACAATTTTTTAGATTTTATTCAAATAAAGGCTCCATTATGGCAAGAAATCGTGGGTTATACCGTCCGGAATTCGAAAGGGATTCTTGTGGAATCGGATTTGTAGCAAACATTAAAGGAAACAAAAGTCATCAGGTCATATCTGATGCGTTAACCATATTAGAAAACATGGAACACAGAGGCGCTTGTGGTTGCGAAAGCAACACAGGTGACGGTGCGGGGATCTTAATTCAGACGCCTCATGCTTTCTTCTTTGATGAATGTTTAAAAATGGGAGTTCATCTACCTGCCTACGGGAAGTATGGTGTAGGAAGTGTTTTTTTCCCAAAAGAAGTAAGGCTTCGTGAAGAGTGCAGGGATATCTTCAACAGAACAGCGGAGGAGCTTGGTATGGAAATTCTCACCTGGAGGAAAGTCCCAATCAATCCTGAAGGAATCGGCCTAACTGCACGATCAGTAGAACCCGAAATAGAACAGGTTTTCATCGCTTGTCCGGACCACATTAGCGACCCGATGGCCTTTGAACGTAAATTATTTATACTTAGAAACTATGCTACGCATCTGATTAATAATTCTGTAAAAAAAGATGCTATTGGATTTTATATTTCTTCACTATCATACAAATTAGTTGTCTATAAAGGACAGCTAACGAGCATGCAAGTAAGATCTTATTACCCTGACTTATCCAACAAAAAATTGGTAAGTGCACTTGGATTGGTGCATTCCCGATTTGCAACAAATACCTTCCCTTCATGGAGGCTAGCTCAACCATTCAGGTATATAGCTCATAATGGTGAAATCAATACACTTCAGGGCAACCTTAACTGGATAAAAACAAATGAAAACGGATATGCCTCTCCCTATTTTTCTAAGGAAGAAATGGAGATGCTTCTACCATTGATTTCAGGAAGCCAGAGTGATTCGGCTAGTTTGGATAACATGATTGAATTGTTGACGATGACAGGTAGATCATTACCCCATGTCATGATGATGCTAATACCTGAAGCATGGGATGGTAATGAGAGCATGGATCCTGTTAAAAAAGCATTTTATGAATTCCACGCTTCTATCATGGAACCATGGGATGGACCTGCTTCAATTTCATTCACCGATGGTAGAATGATTGGAGCAACGCTAGACAGAAATGGACTTCGTCCATCACGTTATTGCGTAACATCAGATGATCGTGTAATTATGGCATCTGAAACAGGAGCACTTCCAGTAGACCCATCTCTTATCATCGAAAAAGGAAGATTGCAGCCTGGTAAAATGTTTGTAGTAGATATCGAAGAAGGAAGAATTATTAGTGATGATGAATTGAAACAAACCATCTGCGGACAAAAGCCTTATGGCGAGTGGATCAATAAATACAAAATACGATTGAATGAATTACCTGATCCAAGGGTAATGTTCACGCACTTAGAACACGAACAAGTTTTCAAATACCAAAAGGCATTTGGTTATTCATCAGAAGATTTAGAAAACATCATAGCTCCTATGGCTATTGATGGCAAAGAACCCATTGGCTCAATGGGAAGTGATATTCCATTAGCTATTCTAAGCGATCAACCTCAACACCTAAGCAGCTATTTCAAACAATTATTTGCACAGGTTACGAATCCACCAATAGATCCAATTAGAGAAAGACTTGTTATGTCGCTTGCTACATTCATTGGAAACAATGGTAGCATGTTGACAGAAGATCCAATGAGTTGCCATACTGTTGCCCTCAAGCATCCTGTATTAACAAATCATGACCTTGAAAAAATACGAAGCATTGATACTGGGGCGTTTCAAGCCAAAACACTTCAATGTTATTTTCGAGCAGATGGTAAGCCCGGCACACTTAAAAAAGCACTTGATAGAATTTGTCGATATGCTGTAGATGCTGTTGAAGATGGATTTGAAGTATTGGTATTGCAAGACAGAGCAATCGATTCTGAACACGCACCAATCCCATCGCTACTAGCTACTTCAGCAATACATCATCACCTTATTCGAAAAGGACTTAGAGGAAAAGTTGGAATTATTGTTGAAGCAGGAGATGTTTGGGAAGTACATCACTTCGCCTGTTTAATCGCGTTTGGAGCAACTGCGATCAATCCTTATTTAGCGCTTTCATCAATTCGCGACATTAAGCTTAGTGGCAAAATGCAGACTGAAATTGACGCAGAACAATTGAAGAAAAATTACATCAAAGCAGTTAATGAAGGGTTGTTGAAAGTATTCTCAAAAATGGGAATTTCAACACTACAATCTTATCATGGAGCACAAATATTTGAAATCATCGGACTGAATCAAGAGGTGGTTGATAAATACTTCACTGGCGCCGTTTCTCGAATTGAAGGAATGGGCTTAGATGAAATTGCAAGAGAGGCGTTAGCAAAACATCACCTTGGATTTAGCAGAAAAACAATACCGGTTGATAGACTTCCAGTTGGTGGTGTTTATCAGTGGAAAAGAAAAGGAGAATTCCACTTATTCAACCCACAAACCATTCACTTGCTTCAGCAATCTACCAGAACTGCTGATTTTGCCATGTTTAAAAAATATTCTCGACTTGTTAATGAACAAGGTGAGAAAGCATGTACACTTAGAAGCTTATTTCAATTCAACCCAAATAGACCCTCTATTTCAATTGATGAAGTAGAACCTGCTGAGAATATTTACAAACGATTTGCAACAGGAGCTATGTCTTTTGGATCAATATCTTGGGAAGCACATACTACCCTAGCGATTGCAATGAATAGACTCGGTGGCAAAAGCAATACGGGAGAAGGCGGAGAAGATGAAGTACGTTATACACTCCTAGAAAATGGAGATTCAATGCGCTCTGCAATTAAGCAAGTAGCCTCTGCACGTTTTGGGGTAACAAGTCAATACTTAACAGAAGCTGATGAACTTCAGATAAAAATGGCACAAGGTGCAAAACCAGGTGAAGGCGGACAATTACCAGGACATAAAGTGGATGATTGGATTGGACGAGTAAGACATTCTACTCCTGGAGTAGGATTAATTTCACCACCACCACACCATGATATTTATTCCATTGAAGATTTAGCCCAACTTATTTACGATCTAAAAAATGCAAATAGAAAGGCAAGGATTAGCGTAAAACTAGTATCAAAAGCGGGAGTAGGAACAATTGCTGCAGGTGTTGCCAAAGCAAAAGCAGATGTGGTACTGATTTCAGGCTTTGATGGTGGAACAGGTGCATCTCCCGTGAGCTCAATTAGACATGCAGGTTTACCTTGGGAACTTGGTTTAGCTGAAGCACATCAAACCTTGGTAAAAAACAAACTCAGAAGTAGAATCGTTTTACAAACTGACGGTCAACTCAAGACAGGTCGCGATATAGCTATTGCCACTTTACTTGGTGCTGAAGAATGGGGAGTTGCTACGGCAGCCCTGGTAGTTGAAGGGTGTATCCTTATGCGCAAATGCCATTTGAATACCTGCCCAGTTGGTGTAGCAACACAAGATCCAGAACTTAGAAAACGATTTAATGGAGCAGCAGATTATGTAGTCAACTTTATTCAGTTCTTAACAAAAGAGTTAAGAGAGATCATGGCTGAAATGGGTTACAAGACTATTGAAGAAATGGTTGGACAAGTTGATGCATTAAAAATGAGAGAAGATATTTCTCACTGGAAATACAACAAACTAAACTTAACGCCAATTCTTTATAAAGAACCTGCTGATGCTTCAGTTGGTTTATATAAACAAGAAGAGCAAGACCATGGCATTGCAGATGTATTGGATTGGAAATTTATACAGGAAGCAGCTGACGCTATAGAAAGCCAGAAACCTGTCATTATACATAGTAAAATAAAAAATACAGATAGGTCAACCGGAACCATGTTAAGCAATGAGATTACTAAAAAGTATGGTGCAGCTGGATTAAAAGAGGATACCATAACATTGCGTTTAACGGGAACAGCTGGACAAAGTTTTGGAGCATTCAATACACAGGGTGTTACATTAGAATTGGAAGGTGATGCTAATGATTATTTTGGAAAGGGATTGAGTGGTGCTAAAATGATTATTTATCCTCCTAAAGAATCTGTATTTGTAGCAGAAGATAATATTCTAATTGGGAATACTGCGTTTTATGGCGCAACAAGTGGCAGATCGTTTATCAGAGGAAAAGCTGGAGAGCGATTTGCCGTTAGAAACTCAGGTGCAACGGCCGTTGTAGAAGGTGTAGGAGATCATGGATGTGAATACATGACTGGCGGAACAGTTGTGGTACTAGGCGCAACGGGTAGAAACTTTGCAGCTGGAATGAGTGGTGGAATTGCCTATGTATATGACCTACATGGAAATTTCAAAAACCAGTGCAATCAAGAAATGGTTGATTTAGATCCAATGGATGATGAAGATGTAATTATACTAAAAGGATTATTGGAAGAACATCTATCTACAACAGGAAGTAGTGTTGCAAAATTTGTATTAGGTGATTTAGAAAACCAAAAGCTATCTTTTGTAAAAGTGTATCCGCGTGACTATAAAAAAGTCATTCAATCCAATAAATCAATAAAGAAGGCACTAATCTAATTAATTTGTTAATTGAAACGATATGGGAAAACCAACGGGTTTTTTAGAATTCCAACGATCTAATCCAAAGAAGATCACCGTAGCAGAAAGGATAACAAACTACAATGAGTTTGTTAAGCCATTTGAGGATAATGAATTAAATAAACAGGCAGCTAGATGCATGAACTGTGGTGTTCCTTTTTGCCATCATGGATGTCCACTTGGTAACGTAATTCCGGAATTTAATGATGCAGTGTATCAAAAAAATTGGGAAGAGGCGTACGAAATACTAACTTCTACCAATAACTTTCCTGAGTTCACTGGAAGAATTTGTCCAGCTCCTTGCGAAAGCTCTTGTGTACTAGGCATCAATCAGCCACCTGTGAGCATTGAGGATATTGAAAAACATATTATTGAAATAGCTTTTGATAAAGGATATGTTAAGCCTAAAAAACCAAACCTACGTAGCGGTAAGAAAGTAGCCGTGGTAGGAAGTGGTCCTGCTGGTATGGCAGCTGCGGCACAACTTAATCAAGCTGGACATGCCGTGGTTGTGTTTGAGCGCGATGAAAAGCCAGGAGGATTACTACGCTATGGAATTCCTGACTTCAAACTGGAGAAGAATGTTGTAGATCGTAGAATCAATCTCATGAAAGAAGAAGGCATTGAATTTAAGTGCAATGCCAATGTGGGTGTAAATATTGGGATGAATGATTTGTTAAGAGATTATAATGCGGTTGTTTTAGCAGGAGGTTCAACTGTTCCAAGAGATTTGCAAATACCAGGCAGAGAGCTTAATGGAGTTCATTTTGCTATGCACTTTTTAAAACAACAGAATAAACTGGTTGCAGGATCTGATCCGTTTGCAAACAGTACTATTGAGAGTAATATAGCCTCAGCCCAAATTAATGCTAAGGGAAAGCGTGTAGTAGTAATTGGAGGCGGTGATACAGGGAGTGATTGTGTTGGAACGTCTAATAGACAAGGCGCTTCCAATGTATTACAATTTGAACTTTTACCTAAACCACCAGAGAATAGAACTCAAATCATGCCTTGGCCGACCTACCCGATGCTACTCAAAACAACCTCTTCACACGAAGAAGGATGTGATAGAGCTTGGGCCATAGCCACCAAAGAGTTTATTGGTGATAAAGATGGAAATTTATCCGCTATCAAAACAGTTGAATTAGATTGGAAATCTGAAGACGGAAAGCCTAGCCGTTTTGTTGAACGTCCAGATTCTGAAAAAATCATCCCATGTGAGCTTGTTTTATTGGCAATGGGATTTGTAGCACCTCAAAAAGAAGGGATGCTTGAGGAATCTGATGTGGCAACCGACGACAGAGGAAATGTTTTAGCCACTGAAAAGGACTATAAAACAAACCTGGGTAAGGTTTTTGCCTGTGGTGATATGAGAAGAGGCCAATCCCTTGTTGTTTGGGCAATAAGCGAAGGAAGAGAATGTGCACGAAAAATAGATGAATTCTTGATGGGTGAATCAATGCTTGAATCAAAAGACAAGAGTTTATTGATTTAAGCCCTTAAAATACGCCTTCAAAAAAAGACCGAATCACTTCGGTCTTTTTTTTACAACACCTTATATATTATAAATTACTATATGTGTTCTAATTATAAAATTAGTTTTCCACATTAAATTTTAAAATATTTTATAAATCATTGATTAACAATTATATATTTTCATAATATAACATATTATATATTTTCATATGTATTATAAAATGTAATAATTTCACTTTTAGGGTTACTTTTTTGCTATTTTCGCATTTATAAATACATTATTAACACAAAACTTGCTTACAATGAATTCAAAAGTATTTAGAGATCGATTACCGTTCTTCGTTCTAGCGCTTGTCTCAATTGCTGCCATTTTTGTTCCTGTTTTACCAAACTTTGAAGACAAGGCTGGTGTGTACAATGGAGCAGATATTACCTGGGTATTAATCGCTACTGCCCTAGTATTTCTCATGACGCCTGGATTGGCATTCTTCTATGGGGGAATGGTTCATCGTAAGAATGTGATTTCTACGATGATTAAAAGTACTGTAGCAGCAGGTGTTGTTACTGTTATTTGGGTAGCATTTGGCTATAGTCTATGCTTCGGTGATACTATGGGTGGATTTGTAGGAAACCCAATGACACATTTTTTCTTCAAAGATGTAAATAATACTGCTCCTTGGAGCCTCGCCCCCACGATTCCAAAAACGTTATTCTCCCTTTTCCAATTGATGTTTGCTATCATCACACCTGGACTAGTAGTCGGTGCGTTGGCAGAGAGGGTTAAGTTCACTTCTTACATTCTTTTCATCATCTTATTTAGCATATTCGTATACGCTCCCCTAGCCCATTGGAGTTGGCATCCAGAAGGATTCTTGTTTAAGATGGGTGCATTGGATTTTGCTGGTGGTACTGTTGTACATATTTCAGCTGGTTGCGCTGCTCTTGCAGGTGCTCTAGTTCTTAAACGCAGAAAAGTACATATGGAACGCACTGAAATTCCTCCAGCAAACGTACCATACGTTTTAATTGGAACCGGATTGCTTTGGTTTGGTTGGTTTGGATTCAATGCAGGTTCTGCATTAGGTGCAAATGGACTTGCTGTTTCAGCATTTGCAACAACAAATACAGCTGCTGCTGCTGCTGGTCTTTCTTGGATGTTCTTTGATGTACTTAAAGGCAAAAAACCATCTGTGATGGGATTTTGTATTGGTGCAGTAGTTGGTCTAGTTGCGATCACACCAGGAGCTGGATTTGTAGGAATTCCTCAAAGTATCTTTATTGGTGTAATTGCAGCAATCATTTCAAACATTGCCGTGTATTACAAACAAAAATCTACCCTTGATGATGCATTGGATGTATTCCCTTGCCATGGTATCGGTGGCATGGTTGGTATGATACTAACTGGAATTTTTGCTACGAAAGCAGTGAACAGCGCTGGAAATGATGGTTTGTTCTATGGTAATGCGGAATTCTTTTTCACTCAGCTTAAAGCTACAGCAATAGCTGTTATCTACTCCTTCGTAGTATCCTTCTTAATATTCAAACTCATTAATCTAATTCAACCACTAAGGGTTAGTGTAGAAGAAGAAGAAATGGGATTGGATGAATCTCAACATGATGAGAAATACACTCAAGGAACATTACTGATGAAAAATCGAGAGATTGAAATCGAAGACTAAATAAAAGGGTACAGCGCGAGGTAAAGTTGTACAAGAACATTTACCTATGCCATACCCCAATTTTAAAACTAAAAACTTAAACAATGTTACGAAAACTTTACGTAATCGGGATTTTCATGCTCTCTTTAGTCAATGTTAATGGACAAGACAGCACCGCAACACCTGAAAAAAAATCAAATTTTACTTTCTCTGGCTACATTGATGGTTATTTTAGGTCTGATTTCAGCAAAAACGTATCAAACAACAGAACAAGTTTTACCAATTCAACTGGAAAATTAGCCCTAGGTATGGCTTCTGTAAAAGTGGATTATGCGGTAAAAAAGTTTTCAGCAACGCTAGATCTAGGAGTAGGTAAAAGAGCAAAAGAATTTGCATATAACGACAAAGGCCTTCTTTCAAACATCAAACAATTTTACATATCCTATGCACCTGCAGATTGGATTAAATTCACTACTGGTACTTGGGGCACACATGTAGGCTATGAAGTATTGGATCCTATGGCAAATAGAAACTACAGCATGTCTTATCTGTTTTCTTGGGGGCCATTTCTTCACTCTGGCGTGAAAGCCGATTTAACCTTTGGTAAATCTGCATTTATGTTAGGTGTAGCAAATCCAACCGACTATAGGGATGTGCCATCAGATAATAAGAAAGCGTTGCTCTTCCAATATACTTATGCGTTTACTGATAATGTAAAGCTATTCCTAAACTATGTAGGCGGTCAACGCCCAACAGACTCTGCAAAAGTAAATCAGTTTGATATAGTGTTTACCGCTAAGCTAAGCGACAAAGTTAATGTTGCCTACAACGGAACACTTAACAAATCAAAAACTCAAATGGCGGAAGTATACGCAGATGCTAAGTCATGGGGTGGTTCGGCTTTCTACATCAACTATGATCCATTAGAAAAATTTGGAATTACGTTGAGAACTGAAATTTTCAATGATAAGAACCAATTAGCAGCACTTAGTTCTGCAGCATATGGATCTAGTATTTTCGCCAATACCATTTCTGGAAATATTCGCCTTGGCTCGTTCACTATCATTCCTGAACTTAGATTAGAATCAGCTAATAAAAATATATTCTATGCAAAAGATGGAGGCGAAAAAGGAAGTGCTTCAAATTTCCTTCTAGCAGCATATTATAAATTCTAATTATCTATAGTTTAAACCGTACTTTAAAAAAAAGAGAAGGACAAATGTCCTTCTCTTTTTTTTATTTCTTCCTAAAAAATATTCGTACAGGAACTCCCTTGAAATTAAATTTTTCTCGGAGCTTATTCTCCAAGTAATTTTTATATGGAGTTTTGATATCGTCTGGATGATTTGCAAAAAAGGCGAAACTAGGAACTACAGTAGGAATTTGAGTAACGAATTTAATCTTAATTGCATTTCCCCTAACAACAGGAGGATGATGTGCTTCAATAACTTTTAGCATTTCATCATTTAATGCTGAAGTAGGCACTTTTCTTTTTCGGTTCTCAAAAACCTCTAGTCCAACTTCAATTACCTTAAAAATCCTTGTCTTCTCAGTTGCTGAAATAAATAAAATAGGCAAATCAGTAAATGGAGCTAATCGATTTTTCATTTCCTTTTCAAAATCTCTAGAGGTATTTGTAACCTTCTCTACTAAGTCCCACTTATTTACAATAAATACAATACCCTTTCCTTTTTTAATAGCAAGCGAAAAAATATTTAAATCTTGTTGTGTAATGCCATTTTCTGCATCAATCATCATTAAGCAAACGTCGGCTTCATCCATCGCTTTGATTGCTCGTATAACGGAATAAAACTCTATATCTTCATGCACTTTGTTCTTTCTCCGTATACCTGCGGTATCAATCAGTACAAACTCTTTTTGGAATAACTTATAATGTGTATGAATGGTATCTCTTGTAGTACCTGCTATAGCACTTACAATGGTACGTTCTGTTCCAACTAGGGCATTAAGCAGGGATGATTTGCCAACATTAGGTTGACCAATGATGGCAAACTTAGGAAGTTCGGTAGATAATGGCTCGAGTTCAACATCAACTAGGCTAGCAATCTCATCTAATAAATCCCCTGTACCACTACCCGAAATAGATGAAAGAAAGAAAGTGTTTTTAAAACCAAGTCCATAAAATTCAGTAGCCGATAACATCCTTTCATTATTGTCCACTTTATTCACTACCAAAAAAACTG
>CANKGM010000053.1 GCA_947481355.1 Chitinophagaceae bacterium | reverse complement strand
ATATGCTTCTAACAAAACACAAAGTCTACCTTCTATTCTTAAGAATAAGGGATATAGTACTTCTTTTTTTCATGGTGCTCCTAATGGATCAATGGGCTTCAAAGCATTGGTTAATTTAATTGGAGTAGATCATTATTTTGGGAAAGATGAATATGCGCATGATGATGATTTTGATGGAACCTGGGGGATTTGGGATGAGCCCTTTTTCCAGTATTTTGCTAATAGTATAAATGGTTTCAAAGAGCCGTTCATGACAACTGTTTTCAGTGTTTCATCCCATGAGCCTTTTAAGGTACCTGCAGCATATACTGGTAAATTTCCGAAAGGAGATCATCCGCTAAGAGAGGCGATTGGCTATACAGATATGTCGCTCAGAAAGTTTTTTGATACCGCAAAAAAAATGCCTTGGTTTAAACATACACTCTTTGTTATTACCGGAGATCATGCAAGTATTTCTTATCAGCCCGAATATAAAACTCCATGGGGTGAGATGACAGTCCCAGTATTATTCTATCATCCAAGTGATTCATCATTGAAAAAAACAGACGATAAAATTGTACAACAGATTGATGTTATGCCTACTGTGCTGTCTTATCTTCATTATGATAAGCCTTTTGTGTCTTTTGGTAGAAATGTATTAATTAGCGACTCTAGTCATTTTGCAGTTAATTATCACAACGGATTTCAGCTATTTCAAAATCATTACATGCTTCAAATGAATGGGAATAATCCATCGGCATTATATGATTATATTGGTGATCCATTGCTTAAGACTAACCTAATACACAAAATGCCTGTTTTGGAGGATAGTATGAACAAAAAAGTAAAGGCTTTTATCCAACAATACCACAATAGATTGATTGATAATAATCTGGTCGCTGATTGACTGAAGAAATAGTATTCATCTTAATATTTCATATAGTCGCTAAAAATTTTCTGCATATAGGCTTTTGCAAAATTCAACTTCTCTTCTTTATTAATGGATGAATCGGAAGATTTGAACTCAATAAGCCTTTTGGCATCTTCACTGTAGCTGACTGAAAATCCATCGCCTACTAGTCCGAAGCCATTGTCCCAATCATAAAAAGCATAGCCATCTTTTTGATTTGCACGAAGGAGGTTTTTGCTCCACAACGATGGGGTAGTTTGAAAGCCTAATTGGGTGTAGAGTGTTTGAGCAATATCAGTTTGACTCCCGATAATGTCATTTTTTGTTCCACGAAATTCATCTTTGAGTACATTGCCAAATAGAATTAATGGTATACGATGTCTTCTTCTGTCCCAAATTTCATATTTTTTTTTGGGTAATCGATGGCCATGATCAGCCACAATCACAAATAGTGTATTGTTATACCAAGGTTGCTTACTGGCCTCTTTGAAATAATTTCCTAAGGTTAAATCGGTATAGTATGCTGTATTCCTGAATAAGTTAGATAAATCATTTCCTTTGTACTTTGGGGCAATTGGGATTTCAAAAGGTTCATGATTGGAAAGTGTTAGCACTGTGCTGAAAAAGGGCGTTTTCAATGTTGCCATATCTGCTAAATGTTTTTTGAATAAAACATTATCATGAGCTCCCCATTTTGAGTTAAAATCTTTTTTATCAAATGCATTTTTATCAATGATGTTATCGTATGAGTGGGCGAGTAAATATGATTTTAGACCAAAGAATTCACTTTCACCGCCATAATAGAAAGAAGTGTGGTATTTTTTTTTCTTAAACTCTACTGCAATCGAAGGAAGACCAACTTGTTTGAGGTTTTCACGAATAATACTTCTAGTCGCTTGCGATGGGAAAGAGCTTAATATAGCAATAAGTCCTTTATCTGTTCGCTCACCAGTTGAATAGATATTTGTAAACAGTAATCCATCCTTAATCAATTGTTCAATATTTGGAGAAATGCCTTTTTCTCCACCAAGACTTTCAATAAGATCTGCGGTATAACTTTCTACTATAATAAGAACAACATTAGGGGAATTTATACCAGGCTTCAAAATATTGATGATACTGTCATTTCGAGTGGGTTTTGTGAGCAATGAGTCCATTTTTTTATCAGAAAAATATACATATTGTGATTTCAGAGGTCTCAGTTCAAGCATCGTATTTTGCATCAATTGCCACATTGTGTTCGTTGACAAGTCATTATAAACAGGTATGTTTGAGTATTGAGCCATGCTCACATTTATTGGACTTAATTGCCATCCTCCACGTATGAGCAGAAAATTTAACCCAAGTATCATGATGCCGATAGAACTTTTAGTTAGGATATTCCCATTATTCGGAGGCCAATTAATCTTAGCTTGAATATATCTATTGGCTTTTAATAATGCATATCCAAATAGTATATAAATAATAGCTGAATAGATGAGTGCTAGAGAGATACCAGATATCGCTACTTCATATGGGAATTGAAAGAAGGTGTTTATCGCTTTATAACTAATCTTTGATCCCCATTCTCTATATAAGTTCAAGTTAGACCAGCCAATTAAGAGGAATAATATGACTAAAATATATTGATAGACTCGGATAAATCCCTTTATCGATTTTTTCGTTTTGTACAGTTGTGATATCAACGTGATGAGTAAAGGCAATGATACCAAGTAGGCCGCCATAGAGAAATCGAGCCTAATTGAATTTGAAAAAATATCTAGAATAGCTAAAAAAGACCTGCTAGGGAGTTTATTAAAAAAATAGGTAACTACTATTAGCCTTTCAATAAAAAAGGCTAGCATCCAAAAGAGTAGTAGCCTAAAAAACAGGTTCAGGCTTTTTTTTGCGTTTTCGACCAATGCGTTGAGGTATTAAAATCAGTGCCAAATTAACTAATCATAGCAAAATTAAATATTTAGAAAAAAGTAAAGACAATTATTATTAAATCAAAAAAAATGTTAATAACTATTTAAAATATCAAGCCGAACCTATTCTATCATATCTCTTCGTATCTTGCTTCCTGATATGAGGTTCATAATTTTTAGTTTAAGTCTTTTGTTTGCCATAGCGCTCCCTGTATCAGCTCATAATCAATCAGATTTATCCAGTAGCCGATTTGCTATTACTCAGCATGATACTTTTTCATTTCAACATAGCCCTCAACAAAACAACTTAAGTTTAGCTATTTCTTTTATAGATATCGATGAAGATGATCTACCTGATTCAGAACGAAAGATTTTTCAAGTTGCAAAAAAAGGGCATTATATAACTGAAAATCTTGCATACTCATTTGCTAAGCAGAATACGCTAATAATCAACTCTAAGAGTTATTTTTATCGATTACATCCTTCTCTCTTTTTATTTATTGGTTCATTTAGACTTTGATTTTTAACAGTGAAGTAGTCGCTCCAAGTAGTTAACTCTACTCTGGATAATTCACTTTATACACATAGACTATTTCAATATAGCTCTCGACTTAATCTTATTTTCTCTGATTTTTTACTACTCTCTTGTATATATAGTTTTTAGCCGATTTAATTAATGTATAGTTAGGTTTCAAAATTTTATGTGAAATATTTTAATGCTATGAATAAATTAATGTTTTTGTCCGCACTGATTTTTTTTATTGGATTTACTGCTTGCAAACCTAAGCAAGAGGAAAAAGCTGAAGCTGGAAAATTTACAGTTACTAGCCCAGTCCTAATGGATACCTCTTTCGATAAGGAGTATGTCGCTCAGATTCAATCTCTTCAAAATATTGAAATTCGTGCGAAAGTGAAAGGGTTTATCGAAACCATCAATGTTGACGAAGGACAGCATGTTAAGGCTGGGCAGTTGCTTTTCACTATTAGGCCAAGGCAATACGAAGCTGAGTTGATGAAAGTTAGGGCAGAGGCTCGTACAGCTGATTTAGAAATGCAAAATGTAAAAAAATTGGCTGAAAAAAACATTGTTTCACAATCTGAATTAGCTATGGCGGTTGCTAAGCTTGATGAAGCAAAAGCCGAGGTAGCGCTTGCTGAGTTAGAATATTCTTACACACAAGTTACTGCTCCTTTTGATGGTATAATTGATAGAATTCAATTTAAAACAGGAAGTCTTATTGATGAGGGTACTTTGTTGACTACACTTTCTAATAACAGGGAGATTTATGCTTATTTCAATGTTTCTGAAGTGGAGTACTTAGATTTTAAAAATCGAAATGATAACTCTGAAAAGAGTCAATTAACATTATTACTTGCAAATAATCAACCTCATAAGTATAAGGGACATATTCAAAATATTGAAGGACAGTTCGACAATGAAACAGGAAATATTGCATTCCGAGCAAAATTTCCTAATCCCGACTATCTTTTAAAGCATGGGGAGACTGGAAAAGTTCAACTAAAAATGGATTTGAAAAACGCATTAATCATTCCTCAAAAAGCAACTTACGAAATTCAGGACAAGATATATGTGTATGTAGTTGATGATAAGAACGTTGTAAAATCAAGAAATATAACTATCAAACAAAAATTACCGAATTTATATATTATTGATAGTGGCCTTTCTACTTCAGATAAAATTCTCTTAGAGGGTGTTCAAAACGTTAAAGAGGATGATAAGATAAAGTTTGACTTCATCTCTCCGGAACAGGTTATGGGGCAGTTATCCATTAAGATGTAAGTCGTATAATTTTAATAAAGAAAAAAATATGTTCAATAAATTTATTCATAGACCTGTCTTATCTATTGTTATTTCGCTCATTATAACATTGCTTGGCGGATTGGCTATTATGCAGCTACCGGTTACACAGTTTCCATCGATTTCGCCTCCAAAGGTTAATATCAATGCAGAGTACCCTGGTGCAAATGGAGAGTTGATGATTAAGGCTGTTGTAATTCCTCTTGAACGAGCAATCAATGGTATACCTGGCATGAAGTACATTGCTTCGGATGCGGGTAATGATGGTACAGCCACCATACAAGTTGTTTTTGAATTGGGTACAGATCCAAACATTGCCTCAGTGAATGTTCAAAATCGTGTTGCAGCTGTAATCAATAAACTACCACCAATTGTTGTTAGAGAAGGGGTAAAAATCACAAGAGAAGAGTCTAACATGCTTATGTATATTAATTTATACAGTACCGATCCAAATTTGGATGTTAATTTCCTATACAATTTTGCTGACATCAACGTGCTTTCTGATTTAAAGAGAATCGATGGTGTAGGATATGCTGATATTCTAGGTAATAGGGAATATGCAATGCGGATTTGGCTAAAGCCTGACCGAATGTTAGCATATAAAGTTTCTGCAGATGAAGTATTAAAGGCGCTTGATGAACAAAGTTTAGAAGCATCGCCTGGGAAAACTGGAGAGAGTTCTGGTAAAAAATCTCAGTCATTTGAATATGTCTTAAAATATCCCGGTCGATATAATACAAAAGAAGGCTATGAAAATATTGTCTTGAGATCAAACCCTAATGGGGAAATACTTAGGATCAAGGATGTTGCCGACGTTGAATTTGGTGCTGCATATTATGATCTCTATTCTAAATTAAATGGCAAACCTTCTGCTGCGATCATGATTAAGCAGTCATATGGAAGCAATGCAAGTAAAGTTATTGAAAATATAAAAGCTAAGATGGCTGAGATAAAAGAGTCATCTTTCCCCAAGGGAATGGATTATGAAATTAGTTATGATGTATCAAAATTTTTGGATGCATCTATTGAAAAAGTAATTCATACCTTGATAGAAGCTTTCTTGTTGGTTAGTTTAGTTGTATTTATATTTCTTGGTGATTGGCGTTCAACCCTTATTCCAGCCATTGCTGTTCCTGTATCCTTGATAGGAACATTTTTCTTCATGCAATTTTTTGGCATCAATTTAAACTTGATTACGTTATTCGCTCTAGTATTGGCAATAGGAATTGTGGTTGACAATGCAATTGTTGTGGTTGAGGCTGTGCATGCAAAGATGGAAGAAGAAAATTTAGATCCGCTTCGTGCAACAGAAATCGCCATGTCTGAAATAAGTGGTGCCATTATTGCGATTACACTCGTTATGGCTGCTGTATTCATACCAGTTGCATTTATGTCTGGGCCAGTAGGAATATTTTATCGCCAGTTTTCTGTAACCATGGCTACGTCAATCATTCTTTCTGGTGTGATTGCCTTAACACTTACTCCTGCATTGTGTGCGATTATTCTAAAGAATACGCATGGTGTGAAGCGTAAGCGAAATTTACTGAACCGATTTTTGGACGGATTCAACAATTGGTTTAATCGTGTTTTAGGAAAATATAGAACGGTCTTATTGTCTATAGTAAATAGAAGAGTAGTAACCATTCTAGCGTTACTTATTTTTTGTCTTGCAACTTGGCAATTGACTACTCGAATTCCATCTGGATTTATACCCAATGAAGATCAAGGTGTATTTTACGCCATCATTTTAACCCCTCCTGGTTCTACGCTAGAGAGAACTGATGCAATTAGTTCTCAAGTACAACGTATCGCTCAAGGTATAGAGGATGTGAAATCCGTTTCATCTTTAGCTGGTTATGAAATTTTATCAGAGGGAACCGGCGCCAACTCAGGTACCTGTCTTATTAACTTAAAAAGCTGGGACGAACGAAAACATTCAGTAGAGGAGGTAATGAAGGAATTAGAAGAAAAGACGAAAGATATTAAAGGTGCTTCTATTGAATTTTTCCCACCACCTGCAGTTCCAGGATATGGTGCTGCCGGAGGCTTCGAGCTTCGTTTATTGGATAAGAGTGGAAGTGGGGACTATAAAAAAATGGAAACTGTCAGTAAAGATTTTGTGAGTGAATTGAACAAGCGACCTGAATTGAGTTCTGTTTTTACTTTTTATAGTGCAAGTTTCCCTCAGTATATGCTGAATATAGACAATGATAAAGCACAACAAAAGGGGGTAAGTATTGAAAATGCAATGAGTACGTTATCAACTCTTATTGGAAGTAACTACGAAACAAGTTTTATTAAGTATGATAGGCAATACAAGGTTATGGTGCAAGCGCTACCTCAATATAGATCATTGCCTCAAGACGTTATGAAGCTATATGTGAAAAATGATCGTGATGAAATGGTACCATTCTCTGCTTTCATGAAGATGGAGAAAGTCTATGGACTTTCAGAAATTACACGACATAACATGTATAATGCATCCGAGGTGAGTGGTGGCGCAGCACCTGGTTATAGCAGTGGTACTGCTTTATCTACTATTGCTGAGGTTGCTAAAAATAAATTACCAAGAGGTTTTGGAATTGATTGGGCAGGTATATCAAAAGATGAAGTAAGAACGGGAAATCAAGCGATTTACATATTTCTGATATGCTTGATATTTGTTTATTTGATCTTGGCTGCTCAATATGAAAGTTTTATTCTGCCATTCCCAATTCTACTATCATTACCTACCGGAATCTTTGGGGCATTTTTATTATTAAAATTATTGGGCCTAGAGAATAATATCTATGCACAAATTTCATTGGTAATGCTTATTGGTTTGCTTGGGAAGAATGCAGTACTTATAGTAGAGTTTGCGGTGCAACGGCATCGGGCCGGTAGAACAGTAATACAAGCTGCTATTGAAGGTGCTGCGATTCGACTAAGGCCCATCTTAATGACTTCCTTCGCATTTATCGCAGGGTTGATTCCTCTTGTATTGGCTTCTGGTCCAGGTGCAATTGGAAATAGAACCATAGGCTCTGCTGCCGCAGGGGGGATGTTATTCGGTACAATCTTTGGCGTTTTAATTATTCCTGGTTTATACTACATATTTGCACGCATCTCTGAAAAGCATCCAATGGTAGAAAATGAAGAGGAAAATCCTTTAACTGAAGAAATAAAATAATATGAATCTATTGAATAAATATAAAGGTGTCGTCTTTTTATTGATTTGCATTGTTTACTCAAGCTGTAAACTTCCTGCCATTGTTCAATCAATAGACACCAAACCAATACCAGTAACATATACCGGTAATACTGATACTACGAATTCGGCAGACTTGAAATGGAAAGAATTCTTTTCAGACAATAATTTGTCTGCCTTGATTGATACGGCACTCAAAAATAACCTGGATGTATTAATGACGTTGCAGGATATACAACTTGCTCAAAATGATGTTCGATTTAGAAAGTCATTTTTACTCCCATCTGTATCTGGTGCAGTGGGTATGGGCGTTGAAAAAGTTGGTCATTATACATCTCAAGGTGCGGGTGATGCTTCGGCAGATATTACTCCTGGAAAGCGAGTACCGGAGGTGTTGCGAGATTATTTCGTTGGATTCAGAACCAGTTGGGAAGCAGATGTCTGGGGTAAATTTCATAATGCAAAGAGGGCGGCTTTTGCTCGATACCTCAGCTCGGTTGAAGGTAAAAATTTCGTACTAACTAATTTGGTTTCAGAGATTGCTAATTCATATTATGAATTGTTAGCATTAGATACCCAGTTGGATATCGTTCGAGAAACAATTCAATTGCAGAAAAATGCATTGGAAATAGTAAAGGTGATGAAACAAGCTTCAGTGGTAACTGAATTAGCGGTAAGGCAATTTGAAGCTCAGGTATATAATTCACAGAGTTTGGAATATGATATACTTCAGCAAATCACGGAAAACGAAAATAAAATCAATTTCTTAGCCGGACGTTATCCGCAACCTGTAGTTCGAAACAAATCAACTTTTTTAGAAAAGCTACCTATTCAATTAAATACAGGTATTCCATCTCAATTGTTAAAGAATAGGACGGATATTAAACAAGCAGAGCTTGAATTGTTTGCTACTAAATGTGATGTAAAAGTTGCACAATCTGAGTTTTATCCCTCATTAGGAATTACTGGACAGTTAGGGTTCCAAGCTTTTAAGCAATCGTATTTGTTTACTACTCCTGAATCATTGGCATTTTCGTTGTTGGGAGATCTTACTGCGCCATTAATTAATCGTAACGCCATCAAGGCTGAATTCAGCAAAGCCAAAACGTATCAGGTACAGGCAATGTACAATTATCAAAAAGCAATTCTAAATGGATACGTTGAAGTTTCAAATGAAATGTCTAACATTAAAAATCTCCAGCAGTTATTTGCTTTAAAGTCTAAAGAAGTTGAAACGCGTTCAGCGTCAATTGATATTTCAAATGAATTGTTCAAATCTGCGAAGGCTAATTACTTGGAAGTATTGATGGCGCAAAAGGAAGCATTAGCTTCTAAATTGGAATTAGTTGATGTTAAAAAGCGTCAGTTTAATTCAATGACCAATATGTATAAGTCGTTAGGCGGTGGATGGAATTAATTAAACTTCAGTTTGAAATTAAAAAAGCGGACCTAGTCCGCTTTTTTAAATATATACCATCATATTTTCTTATTTTTTATTCTTCGGGAACATATAGATCGCAGCATCACCCGGGTCTAATTCTAAGGAATTTTCATAAACACTAGCGGGGACTATTGATCCATCCTTAAGTATTTTTTTCACGGTATTGTCGCCGTAGAAAGTTAAGTTGATGCTATGCAAAAAGTCTTTGTTTATGGTTATTAAAAAATAATTATCTCCATTTTCTAATAATGATACTAATGCCGGTGCACCATTTGTTTCCAGCACTTTAATCTGCTCAGGGAGTGTAGTTAACCTTACTGTGCCAATTGGAATACGTCCTTTTCCGGTATGCCTTACCCAAACCACTTTTGATCCAAGAAAAACGCCTGAAAGGGTTTTTATTTCCTCACTCATTAGTTTTATTCTATCATAGACAACAGTTCTTTTTCCAGCGGCCGTGATTGGAGCGCCTCGTTGATCTTCAACAGATGGACTATTAACTGAAGTGGCAGACCAATAGGTAAAGTATTGAATGCCCTGAGCTCCATATGCCAAGTTTCTATATACCTGAAGCCTCATTGCAGCTAATGTTTGGGGAGTAAGGTGATCCTCATCATAGTTGGTGGTCAATGCAAATGCCCAAAATGGCTTTGCTGCTTTTCTTGACTCGTCTGCAAACTCCTCTAGGTTTTCATACCATCTTTCATGCAGTTCGTCTTTGAAAACAGGGTAGTTATCGAATGATAAAAATTGAAGAGGTATCTGTTTTGCACATTCGCTGATGTATTCTCGGTAACTACTGGTTCCAAGTCTTGGTGAATCAGCTATAATAGGGAAGAGGTTT
>CANKGM010000052.1 GCA_947481355.1 Chitinophagaceae bacterium | reverse complement strand
CAGTCCTTGATCATATGCTAAGCCAATTGTAGTTGACAGAAAACTTTTCGTCACACTATGGGTTTGCTCTACCCTGTCAATATCACCCCATGTTGCAATAATATATCCCTTATAGATTATAATACCCGTCTCATCTCCACGAGTTGAAAATGGTCCAATCGCATCACTAAATGGCTCTTTACCAAAATTTAATACCTGAGCAGAGTCTTGGTTTCTAGGCATTTTGCTCTCATTCTTGATAGCAAAATTGATTGATTCTTGAAGCGCAGAAGAATCAATCCCAAAGTCAATAGGACGCTTTCGCTCCCATTTTTCTGGACTAGGAAAATAAGGATTGACTTGTTTTTTTTGTGCGCTTGCAGCAAGAATAAAAAACAAGAAAAATAATGAAGGTATAAACTGTTTCATCCTAAAAAATTAAAATGATATTAATGTTGAGGCTCTAAAAAAATATGCAATTTTCACAAGCCAAATAGAATTTATATACTTAACTATTCGATAAAGATAGTAGTTCTTCTAAATCTAGTCGGTCTGTAATCATTTGTAATGAACCATTTTCATCTAGAGGCCATTCTTCTTTAGGTAAATCCCAATATAGCTCAACTCCATTACCATCAGGGTCATCAAGATATATGGCATGTGAAACACCATGATTAGCTGCTCCTGTAATTGGGTAATTAGCTGATATTATCCTTCTCAATGCAATAGATAAATCTTTACGTGTTGGAAATAAAATTGCAGTATGATATAGCCCAACTGCATATGATGGTGCTGGTCCTGCTCCCTTACTCTCCCATGTATTTAAACCAATATGATGATGATAGCCTCCAGCTGAAAGAAAAACAGCTTGAGATCCGTAACGCTGTTGTATTTCAAATCCAAGTAGACTTTCATAAAACGCTAATGACTTATCAATATCACTAACTTTTAAATGAATATGGCCAATACATGTATTGGCAGGAATTTTATATGTACTCATTAATGAATTTAATCGGTGATTAAAAAATGATCAGCATCTAACCAAAAGGGGAACTTTTCTCTCACAGTATTTAATTTCACTTTATCGATAACAATTGTTTGAATATGCTCATTTTCAGTTTGATGATAAACTATTTCTCCCAGAGGATCTATTACCATGGAATCTCCACTGTGCTTAGTTTCATGAACATCATTCCCAACACGATTTACACCCACCACATAACATTGGTTTTCTATAGCTCTTGCTTGCAATAAAATTTTCCAAGCATTACTTCGAACCTCAGGCCAATTGGCTACATAAATTAACAAATCAAATTCAGGTGCTGGCTCTTGATCAGGATCAGATTGAATTACTTGTCTTGTCCAAACAGGAAATCTAAGATCATAACATATACATAAATTAACTTTCCAGCCACCAACTGATGCAATGAGTCGTTTTGTTCCGGATGTATAGTGTTCATCTTCTCTAGAAAGTGAAAAGCAATGTCGTTTGTCATAAAATCCGAATTCACCAGTAGGCAACATCCAAATCAATCTATTATAATATTTAGTATCCTCCTCAATGATCAAACTTCCCACCAGAATAATTGATCTTGTCTTCGCGATTTTCCTCATCCACGAAATTGTTTCACCATCCATTTTTTCAGCCAACAATTCCGGCCGCATACTAAAACCTGTACTAAACATCTCAGGTAACACAACAATATTTGTTTTCTCCTTGATGCCAAGAATTTTTTCTTCAAGCATATTTCTATTTGCCTGCTTATCTTCCCAATGAAGATTAGTCTGAATAGTGGTGATTGAAAGAAATTGCATCATGTAAAAATAGACTTTAGTAGTTAGACAGATGAGCTATTCAGTTCATCTAGAAATTTATTCATTGCTTTCCCTATGAGATCCTGTTCAAATCCACGTTGAAATAAATAGGCCTGTGTTTTCGCTTTTTTGGTAAAAAGGCTATCGGTTTCCGGTTTTATAGAAAACCATTTTTTCTCAATAAGCTTTAACATCGTTTTTTCATATTCCTCTAAATCAATAGCCTCACGAAGCGCAATGCGAATATTATGTCCTGAAACTTGCTTTTTCTTTAGTTCAAGTTCAATTTTTTTTCGCCCCCACTGTTTTATCCTGAATTTACCCCCAACGAAGGCCATTGCAAATCGTTCTTCGTTCAAAAAGCCTTCCTCAATCAATTTTGATGCAATTTCACCAATATCGGTCCACCCAATCCCATAACCATGCAATTTCATCTTTACTTCTTGATGCGTTCTTTCTTGAAAAGCACAAAAATGACGGATCTTAACATAGGCCTGTTCCGGGGTTAGGGTGCGATATCGTTTGTTCATTTCCTCCATCCAAGGCAAATTACAGATTTACTGAAGTGTATGTTTCAGTTTTCAACATAAAAAGGTGATATTTTACCGAAAATGTCAAAAAAATCAATCATAAAAATCAACTGCATGCGTTTATATTTGCTAACATACAAATAGTGTTCTTATGAAATTCATAGTTTCTTCTTCTGCCCTGCTAAAACAACTTCAACAGATCAATGGTGTAATCGGTTCTAATAATGTTTTACCCATCCTAGAGGACTTTCTTTTTGAAATAGAAAAAAATAAATTGACTGTAATTGCTACTGATCTTGAAACAGTGATGAAAATTCATTTGGAGATAGAAGCAAAGGATACTGGACGCGTTTGTATTCCATCTAAAATTTTGATGGATTCACTTAAAAACCTTCCAAATCAACCACTCACTTTTGATATTGATAAGAATTTTGGGATTGAAATAACCAGTGATAATGGGAAATACAAAGTAATGGGAGAAAACCCAGACAATTTCCCGAAAGAACCACCAACTGATGATACATCAGCGTTCACTATGACTAGCCATCAGTTACTTACTGCAATCAATAAAACCATTTTTGCAGTAAGCAACGATGATCTAAGACCTGCAATGACTGGAGTATATTTTGAACTCGATAAGAAAGGATTAACAGCAGTAGCAACAGATGCACACCGACTGGTTAGATATAAACTTAAAGGTGTAACATGTCCAAAAGCAGATTCAATGATTGTACCCAAAAAACCATTGAATCTACTGAAGAGTTCATTACCAGACAATGACGATGAAATTTCAATTTCATATAACAATAACCATTTATTTGTTAACCACGGAACGGTTCAACTTTCTTGTCGCTTGTTGGATGCTCGATTCCCTGATTACAAGGTGGTAATTCCTGCTGAAAACCCTTATTTGATGACAATCAATCGTCAGGACTTCCAATCAGCACTTCGAAGAATAAGCATATTTAGTAATAAAAGTACCAATTTAGTTACCCTCAATATATCGGGCAGTGAATTGCAACTGATTGCTCAAGATATTGATTTTAGTCAGGAAGGTAACGAACGCATGTCTTGCCAATACGATGGAGAAGACATTATAATTTCCTTCAATGCTCGTTTTTTAATTGAGATGTTAGCAGGTACTTCAAGTGAAGAGGTTAGACTTGAATTATCTACACCAACAAAAGCTGGATTAATTAAACCAGTAGAACAAGATGATGATGAAGATCTGCTTATGTTAGCTATGCCTTTGATGTCAAACTAAATCATAAATAAAACAGTTGATATGGATGCGTTAATTTCATATTTCAGCGAACTTGAAAAAAGACCCCTTGAAAGAGCGGGTTTTTTTGTTGCAGGTATGATTCTATTATGGATGGTAGAAAACATAATACCCTTAATTAAACTTCAGTATAAAAAAAACAAACTAAAACACGCAAGTGTAAATATATATTTTACTGCTATTCATTTCATCATTCACACGCTACTTGCCGTAGGCATTATATGGATTTCTAGATGGACTGATGCAAACAATGTTGGATTAATCCAACTTGGTAATTTTTCACCCTTATTAATTATTTTAATAACATGTTTTACCCTTGATTTTTTTGCAGGATGGCTATGCCACTTTATTGAACATAAAATCTCTCTTTTCTGGCGCTTCCACATTATACATCATGCAGATAATAATGTTGATGTAACAACGGGGCTTCGGCATCACCCACTGGAATCAATATGGCGCGGAGTATTCTTTTATATTGGTATTTTCGCAGCTGGTGCTCCTATGTATGCCGTATTATTTTATCAAACAATCCTGGTATTCATGACTGGTTTTACCCATGCTAATATTTCGCTTCCTGCTTGGTTAGATAAATCAATTAGCTGGATATTGGTATCTCCAAACATGCATAAGGTACACCATCATTGGAAACAGCCATTTACCGATAAAAACTATGGTGCAGTATTTTCAATTTGGGATAGATTATTGGGAACTTTCATCGAAATGAATCCAAAGAATATTAAATACGGATTAGACAATTATTTTCCAAATGAAAAAGATGAAAATTTTGGTGCATTATTAAAAAGACCTTTTGAAAAAATAATATAATTAGTGAAAAATATTGCAGTTATACCAGCACGATTTGGAGCTACTCGATTCCCAGGAAAATTATTGAAAACAATTGGGGATAAAACCATAATAAGAATGGTTTATGAAAATGCTATATCAACTGGGTTATTTGATCAAGTATTGGTAGTAACTGATAGTGATGAAATTTTTGAGGAAATTAAAAAACATGGTGGCGCTGTTAAAAAAAGTATCGCAGAACACGCTAGTGGTAGTGATCGCATTGCAGAAGCAATAAAAGATATTGATACAGATATTATTGTTAATATTCAAGGAGATGAACCTTTCATTGTAAAAAAACCTCTAGCTGATTTGTTACAATCATTTGAAGACGAAAAAGTACAAGTAGCCTCTTTAATGAAAGAATTTTCTTCTGACGAAGAAATTGATAACAAAAACCTGGTTAAAGTGGTGTGCAATGCTAAAAATGATGCACTTTATTTTAGTCGATCGCCAATTCCATATAAACGAAACGCCACTTCATCTCATCCTTATTTTAGGCATATTGGAGTCTATGCATTTAGAAAAGATACATTATTACAATTCACCCAATGGCCTCTAGGTATTCTTGAGAATGCTGAAATGCTTGAGCAGTTAAGATATCTTGAAAATGGCATTTCAATTCGGATGATAAAAACGGATATGAACACTATAGGTATTGATACAGCAGAAGACCTTGAAAAAGCAAGGCTCTATGCGAAAAATATAAATAGTTAATTATCTATTTAATCCCCAAGTCTTTTTGAATTTCTTCTAAAGTTCTTCCTTTTGTTTCAGGTAGAAACTTCCATACAAATATCAAGTGGGCTAACATCATTAATGCATAAAATAAAAATGAATAAAAGCCTCCTGAACTGTTTCCCTCTACTATAATTGGGAATGTCCAGGATATAATTGCAGCCATTATCCAATGCGTGAAGCTTCCTAATGCACCACCTTGTGAACGAACAGCATTTGGAAATATCTCAGATATAAATACCCATATAACAGCTCCTTGTGAAAAACCAAAAAAGCCAATGAACCCTATCAAATAATACACAACCATTTTATTAGGCTCTGATTGTGAAAATACATATGCAGTAAGTGCTAAAAATAAAATCATTCCAAATGATCCGATAATCAATAATTTTTTTCTACCAAACTTATCGATCAATGTCATAGCCAATAGTGTGAAAATTAAATTGGCAGTTCCTATATATATAGGTTGTAAAAAAGCTTCAGCATCACTAAATCCAGCCATGCTGAATATTCTTGGTGCATAATATATGATTGCATTTATACCTGACAATTGATTGAACATAGCCAATAAAACAGCAAATAGAATTGGCTTAAAATATTTTGATTGAAATAAATTTTCTTTCTTTTCCGACAATGAAGCTCGGATTTCTGATATAGCAATATCAATATTTTCAGTACCTAAACTTTTAAAAATTGGTATTGCTTCTGCTTCCCTATTTTTTAATACAAGCCAACGGGGACTTTCTGGAATAGTACGGAGCAAAATATAAAATAAAGCTGATGGAATAATCATTATTCCAAGCATAAAACGCCATGAATCTTCGCCAGATCCAGAAAATATATAATTAGTAATATAGGCTACTAAGATTCCAAAAACAATGTTGGTTTGAAAGGAGCCCGCAAGTCGACCACGCATAGATGCCGGAGAAATCTCTGAAATGTACATTGGACCAACTACACTAGAAGCACCAACTGCAATTCCGCCTAAAAACCTAAAAACAATAAATGGAATCCATTGGGAGGTATATGAGCAACCGATAGCAGATAATAGATAGAGAATTGCAATAGTCAATAAGGTATTTTTTCGGCCATATTGTTGAACTGGTCCGCCAACAATAATGGATCCAATAACTGTTCCAATTAAACTAGAGGCAACTGTAAAGCCTTGCCAAAATGAATTTAGGTCCCATAATTTTTGGATTGTTTTTTCAGCACCAGAAATTACGGCAGTTTCAAATCCAAATAAAAATCCACCCATGGCAGCGATCAATGCAATTCGTACAGCCTTATGCATATAGTTTGTTTTAATCTTTTAAAGATAGAAAAGAATTGAAAATAAAGTTACTAATGTGAATGAATTTACTTTCGCTTGAAAACAGGAACAGTACTGCATGGCTCCCCATACATAAGCGACTTTACAACAGGGAGCAGTTTTTTTGAAATTTCAACATAGGCATATTCGGGGATTATAATATCTCCACAGCCCTTTATAACGACCCTTTTACCCTCAAATTGAGCTGAATCAATTGTCTGAAGATGTTGTATGAAAATATTCTTTATTGCATCCTCTTTAGAACCAACATGAATGCTTAAGGCTTTCCCTTCTAATTTAGATACGACTAACATGTAAGCCCACATTGGAATTATGGCATCTGCAGAACAGGTAATCACAGAATCAAGACCATCAAAGCTAAACCAATCATACAGATCAAGTGATTCTCTAAAATCCTTCTCTTTTAATATTTGACCCATGAAAAGGAACTCTTTAATATCAAATACTTTTATGGGCTCAACTGGATAGTATTTCTCAAGATCGATGGTAATTAAACCACTTTCGGCCACCTTGTTCCTTAATTCTTCCATATAAATAAGCTTTTAAACAACATCAGCCACCCGTTAGAGGTGGCTGAGTGCTTGTTTTCTCATGCGCAGTTAATATTAGTAACCAGCTTCCCTACGTTTATCAACGATTTTCGCTGATTTCTTTAGGAATTCTAATGTACCGTATGCTGCAAATTGTTTCATTTGAGCTTCCGCAGCTTTCTTTTGACCAGCGATGTCAACCGATGAGCTTGAAAGCGTTCCGAATTGATTAACCTTTACAAAATATAGACCATTTTGTCCGTCAATCAACCCTGATATAGTAGACAAATTCTTTTTGTTGAATGCTGCACCAATCACCTTAGATTCATTTCCAAGATTAGGTACAAAAGGATCTGAGAATTTAACAGTGTCAGCAGTTGCCACTCTTCCTCCTAATAATGATGCAAGCTTTTCTAAATCTTTTTCAGATCCAGCCTTTTTTGATACAAGTTCTGCTTTCTTCTTGTTTCTAAGTGTTGGCTCAACAAGTACTCTTGCTACAGAAGCAGGTTGAACACCCTCTTTGATATCATTCGTAACCAAAGCAACAACATATTGATCTTTCAAATCAAATGGATCTGAAACAGTTCCTACCTTATTTTCAAAAACCCATTTAACTAAAGGCCTAGAAGCAAGATTTCCTGCGCTATAATCCATCCCTTTGATATTCTCTACAACGCCTTTCTTCAATTTCATTTTGGCAACCGCTTCATCAAATGTTTTAGAGTCTCTACTTAACCCAGCAAATTGAATAGCAGAATTTGATGCAGTTGCATCAGTTTCTTCACTTGATACAATTCGTTTTGACATATAAGCAACCTTATATGCTTGATCAAAATTCTTCTGACTCAATATCTCTATAATATGATATCCTGAAGTTGTTTTCACCACTTCAATATTACCTTGCTTTTTATTAAAAATAAATTCGGCAAATTCTGGTGGAAGTCTTCCCATGTCCACAGAGCTAAATTGATATTCACCACCCTTTAACTTACTTTCTTCATCATCACTCATTACAGTTGCTAATGAAGCAAAATTTACACCTGATCTAATCAAAGCAAAAACACTATCCGCTTGTTTCTTTGCTGCACTATCTGTTCTTTTTTGTTGCCCTGACTGAGGATTAACAGTTCCAATTAGAATATGCCTACATGTAACCGAGTCTGGTAATGTTTTTGTTTCTAGCTTTTTAGCCATTACATAACTACCTCCATCAAGATATGGTCCAATAACTGAGCCAACAGACATACCAATAATACTATCTTTTGCACCCATTTGAAGTTTAGACTTAAGGGCGTATCCATCATAATATGGAAGTGATGAGTTATTTGTAGTTACAAATGCTTTTGCATCACTAGATTCCAAAAATCCAGATTTCAATGCAAATAATTGATTTAGGATTTTAGATGAATCTGCTGCAGTTGGATTAGAACTAAAACTTACAAATGAAATTCCCTTTACATGTTCTTGCTTAAATTCATCCTTGTGTTTACTTACATATTCCTCAATTTCCTGATCCGAAACATTCACTGATGAATCAGATATAGTAGTATAAGGAATGTTTACAAAAGAAAATGATGAAAATGAAGTATTATCAGAAATAGATTTTTCTATCATCCAGGTAGGTACATAAGCACCTTGAGTAAGTAGAGATGTATACTTCTCTGTTAATAGCTTTCCTTCGATAGGTTTAATTAACTGATCAATAATAGCTTGAACCTCTTCTGGCTTTGTGCTCTTCTTAAGATTATTCATCCATGTTTTAGCTGCATTTATATCAAAGGCACCAGTTGTTTTGTCTACAAAAAGTTGTTTAAACTCTTGGGGGGCATCGTCAGAAAATAATAATGAACCAACTTCTTTTGGTGTTACAGTAAGACCAAGCTTGCTAGCTTGCTCTTTCATCAACTGCTCTTGAACAATGCTGTTCCATATACTCTCAACGATATTTTGGGTCATCATATCGTTTGTTTGCATACCCTGAGCACGGTAATTCTCTTCAATTTGATTCACCTTTTTGTTGAAATCTACAACCTCTACTTTTTCACCGTTTATTGATCCAACTGTTGTAGATTGGCCATTAAACATACTTCCGCCTTTTCCCACAAATGCATCTTGCACAAGAAAACCGATAAGACTAATAGAAATCAACCCGGTTAATAAAACCGCTGCCCTGTCTCTGATTTGCTGAATTATTGACATAATATTAATTTAATAAAGAGGGAGCAAAAATAAGGTAAAAATGGTTATTAACAAACTGTGGAAAACGTCTAAAAAAAACCTTTTTTTAAGTAATTTAACCGCTTTTTGAAATGAAAAGAACTGATTTCCCCTTAATTCACACCTCTTTGTTAATAAGCAATTTTTACTGTGGATTTCTGTTGTTTTTAACTAGATAAATGTGGAAATTATAAAATATCTTTTGGCATTTTTGGGTGGTCGACTCTTCTCTTTCTATTTTTTCACATTTTACTATTGATGGATTCACATCAATTTTTAAAAAAGTAAATATGTGAATTATTCATATGAATAATTTTAATTGTGGATAAGGATTTAAAAATCCCAATAAATTATAGATCTTTTAAAAACTGAAAATGTTAATAAGTAAAAAAAATAGTGATTTAAATCAGGAAAAATAATAATGAATATCGGTTTTCAACATATTAACACCCGTAATAGTAATAAGTGTTTATATAAATAAAGTAATATTATTAAATACTACAATAGATATCAACATTAAATTTTTATACTATGCTTAAATTTTTTAGTTCATTATTTATTCTTTCTTTTTTTATTTCTTGTTCTGGAATACGATTAATTCAAGAGTATGATTCTATCTCTGATAATCGAATAAATTCATTACAAGAGAAAACTGCTAAATTTTTCATCAGAGTAGATCGTCAATTTGCTAAACCTGATTTAAATTATGAAAATTATATTTCTTTCTATGATGATTCTAAAGCTGATATAAATGTTTTATTAGTTAGAAATAGGGCACTATACAAAACATCAATTACCCAACAACAATTGGAATCTTTATTAATTCAATTTAATTCTTTAGAATTACTACATAAGAAAGGTTTCAATTCTAAAGAAGAAATTATTATTATTAAATCTGCCATAGAAAATTCATTCACCGCAATTCTACAATTTCAGTTATCTTTAAAAAAAAGATCAAACACGTAAATTATAATGTCCAAGCATAAATTAATACTCTCAGATATTCTTGATGAT
>CANKGM010000051.1 GCA_947481355.1 Chitinophagaceae bacterium | reverse complement strand
ACTTTACCTATGCGATGACAGGGGCCAAAGAATTTGATTTGAAAAGATCAATCGATTTTTTAAAAGAATACCCAATTGACCTTAGAAATTGGGGTATGCATAATTCAACCCGCCAGGATATTGAATTGATTCCAAAAAATTTCCGCGGACAAACCACCAAAGAACGATTGCCACTTGGCGAGTTACCTATATTCCGTCATAATGGTCAAATTTTCACCTTAGATTCTGAGGGGGATGGAAAGGTATTATTCAGTGCAGGCGACACCTGGCTTCTGCCTTATTGGATGGGAAGATACCTTGGCGTGATTAGTGGGCCAAGTAAGATGTTGAATTAGACAAATTGCTTGAGAACATACCTTAAAAGTTTGTTTGGCATAGGCATAAAAAAAGCCTCGAATAGTATCGAGGTTTCCACGTAGCTCAAAATGGGTTGATTTCGAAAAGTTTAGAGCAGGATTTAGTCGCAATAGTTTGTTTTTAGAAAAAAACATTTACAAATTCACAATATGGAAATTGTAAAATATAATACCCCCTATATTTTAAGAGGGCATAATGGAATGATACCGAAGGATGTCGCTATTTAATACATATGTTAAATTATTATATATGTTTTAAATAAAAACATTTATCAGATTTTCTTATTTTTGTGTTATACAAATACATGTTATTAATTTTTATATGTATTAAAACAATATTTGAAAATCCTTTAAAAAGTTCGTTATGTCATTGGTCAAATTAGAGTACATCTGGTTGGATGGTTACAAGCCTACCCAAAGTCTCAGGAGCAAAACAAAAATTGTAAAATCATCAGATTTTGATGGAACGATTGGTACGTTGGAAATGTGGTCATTCGACGGTTCTTCAACCGAGCAGGCACCGGGTGGTTCTTCGGACTGCTTGTTAAAACCTGTTTATGTAGTAAAAGATCCTCAGCGGAACAATGGATTCTTAGTAATGTGTGAGGTGTTGAATGCAGATGAAACTCCGCACATTTCGAATGGTCGTGCTACGATTGAAGACGATGACAATGATTTTTGGTTTGGGTTCGAGCAAGAATATTTTCTTTGGGATCCAACAACCAATAAGCCTCTTGGATTCCCCGACGGAGGATATCCTGGTCCACAGGGTCCTTACTATTGTTCTGTAGGAACAAAAAATGCATACGGTCGAGATATCGTTGAAGAGCATTTGGATGTGATCATTGAAGCAGGTATCAATATTGAAGGGATCAATGCAGAGGTTGCTGCAGGACAATGGGAGTTCCAAATTTTTGCAAAAGGTGCGAAAGAGGCAGGAGATCAGATGTGGATTGCCCGTTATTTGTTAGAGAGAATTGGAGAGAAATATGGAGTTTCAGTAAACTGGCATTGTAAACCTTTGGGTGCCCTGGATTGGAACGGAAGCGGCATGCATGCTAACTTCTCCAATACAACCCTCAGAACATGTGGGAGCAAAGAGACTTATGAAAAAATTTGTGAAGCATTCAGACCAGTGGTAAAAGAGCATATTGAAGTGTATGGCGCCGACAATCATTTGCGTTTAACTGGAAAGCACGAAACTGCATCTATCCATGATTTTAGTTATGGTGTTTCAGACAGAGGTGCTTCCATTCGCATCCCGATTGCAAGTGTTCAACGCGGTTGGAAAGGATACTTGGAGGATCGTCGTCCAAACTCTGCTGCCGATCCATACAAAGTTGCTGCGAGAATTATCAAAACAGTTAAATCAGCAGGAGTATAAGAACTTGTTTCATTCAACAATAAAAGGGCCTCTTTTGGGCCCTTTTTTATTTTAACCATGTCGGAATAATAATCATTATCGAAATGAAACAGTTCGATGCATGAGCCCTAAGCAGAAAAAGAAAAAATAAAATTAAATGGAATCAAGCAACTAGTGAAAAAATTCAAATTGAATAGAAAGCAGAATAAAAGTTAGTAGCCCGTAGGGGAGTCGAACCCCTCATTCCTCCGTGAAAGGGAGGCGTCTTAACCGATTGACCAACGGGCCGTTGTTTTTCGGGTGGCGAAGATAAGCCCTTCGACTTTTATAGCAAAAAAATTTAAGAAACTAACCGCATTAAATATTGTTCAAAAGAAAACAAAGGCAAAAAAGCAAGGATAAAGCAGCCATTTCTTACCTTTGCCACAATTTTTGACAACAAAGCAATCAAACATGAGTACAGTAAAAGTAGCAATCAATGGATTCGGAAGAATAGGACGTCTAGTATACCGTCAAATCTTCAACATGGAAGGCATCGACATCGTTGCCATAAATGACCTTACAAGCCCACAAGTTTTGGCCCACCTTCTTAAATATGACACTGCTCAAGGCAGGTTTGAACAAGATGTTAAGGCTACAGAGAACTCCATTATAGTAAACGGAACTGAAGTAAAGATCTACGCACAAAGAGACCCAGCTCAGATTCCTTGGGGAGCACATCAAGTTGACGTAGTACTTGAATGTACAGGCTTCTTCACTGATAAGGACAAAGCTGCAGGACACATCACTGCTGGGGCCAAGAAAGTAGTTATTTCAGCTCCTGCCACTGGAGATTTAAAAACCATTGTTTTTAATACCAACCACCAAATTCTTGATGGTTCTGAAACAGTAATTAGCTGTGCTTCATGTACTACAAACTGCTTAGCGCCTATGGCGAAAGTGCTTGAAGATCAATTCGGCATCATTGCTGGATTCATGACAACCGTTCATGCCTATACAAATGACCAAAACACGCAAGATGCTCCTCACCCTAAAGGAGATTTAAGAAGGGCTCGTGCCGCTGCTCAAAATATCGTGCCAAACAGCACAGGTGCTGCAAAAGCAATCGGACTTGTTCTTCCTTCATTGAAAGGCAAGTTAGACGGAACGGCTCAACGTGTTCCAACATTAACGGGATCACTTACTGAACTTACCTGTGTATTGAGTAAAAAAACTTCAATTGAAGAAGTTAATGCTGCCATGAAAGCTGCAGCTAACGAAAGCTTTGGTTATACTGAAGATGAAATTGTAAGTGGAGATGTAGTAGGTATTCATTTCGGATCTCTATTCGACGGTACACAAACTAAAGTATTAACCGTAGGCGATCAACAATTGGTCAAAACAGTAAGTTGGTACGACAACGAAATGAGTTATGTTAGTCAACTTGTTAGAACAGTGAACTACTTCGCAAAACTGATTTCTAAATAAAAAATAAATCACATCATTAACCCGGCAGAACCCTCTGCCGGGTTTTGTTTTTTAAAATTAATACTATGAGCACATTTAGTCAGTTCAACTTTGGCGGCAAAAAAGCCCTTATTCGAGTTGATTTCAATGTTCCACTGAACGAGACATTCGAAGTGACAGATGATAACCGTATGCGTGCCGCTTTACCTACTATACAAAAAATATTATCCGATGGTGGTTCGGTTATTTTGATGAGCCATCTCGGCAGACCAAAAGATGGTCCAACCAACAAATATTCTCTATCACATATAACATCTCACCTAAGAACCTTATTAGGAAATAATGTTGCTGTATTTTTTGCCAATGATTGCATTGGAGAAACTGCTAAAATAGCTGCAAATGAGCTACAACCAGGACAAGTTTTACTACTTGAAAACCTGCGTTTTTATAAAGAAGAGGAAAAAGGCGATCCCGTTTTTGCAGAAAAGCTGAGTAGACTAGGTGATATTTATGTGAATGACGCGTTTGGAACAGCGCATAGAGCTCATGCTTCAACAGCAATTATTGCTGATTTTTTTGATGCAGACAAAAAAATGTTTGGATTACTTATGGAAGGAGAAGTTGCTAGTGCTGAAAAAGTATTGCTTAAATCCGAAAAACCATTCACTGCTATCATTGGTGGGGCTAAGGTTTCAGACAAAATTCTAATCATTGAGAATTTACTAGAAAGGGCAACCGATATTATTATTGGAGGTGGAATGGCCTATACCTTTTGGAAAGCACAGGGCAAGCAAATCGGTAGTTCTTTATGTGAAGAAGACAGACTAGAACTTGCTTCTGAGATATTAAACAAAGCAAAAGCCAAAGGTGTAAACATTCATCTACCAATCGATAGTACCATAGCAGATAAATTTGCAGCAGATGCACAAACCACAAACTGCGAAAGCTATAGCATCCCTTCTGGTTGGATGGGATTAGATATTGGAGTAAAAGCAAGGGCAGATTTTAAAGAAGTTATTGTAAAAAGTAAAACCATACTTTGGAACGGCCCAATGGGTGTATTTGAAATGGAAAAATTCCAACAAGGAACAAAATCCATTGCAGAAGCAGTAGCAGAAGCAACACAACTTGGTGCTTTTTCACTTGTAGGGGGTGGCGACAGTGTTGCGGCAGTGAACCAGTTTGGCTTCAATGATAAAGTAAGCTACGTATCAACCGGTGGAGGTGCTATGCTAGAGTTTTTTGAAGGAAAAGAATTGCCTGGTATTGCTGCAATTACTAAATAGTTGGGAGTTGGAGGTTAGGAATTGTATTTAAACCCCAAACACCCAACCCCTGACCCATATTTTAAATAAATTTCTGATTTTGATGCAACCACTCGATACGAAAATCTATCTTTAAGCACGAACAAAAATATAAAAATACATGAGCACACGTAACATTGTTTTGATTTCCATCCTTGCTTTCATTTTATTACTTGGCGGATGTAGCTGTGGCGGATATAACAATTTGGTTCAACAAGACCAGAATGTAAAAGGCAAATGGGCCAATGTAGAAAGTGATTACCAACGCAGATCTGATCTTATACCAAATTTGGTCAATACGGTTAAAGGCGCTGCTAACTTCGAAAAAAGCACACTAGAGGCAGTCGTTAATGCAAGAGCACAAGCTACCCAAACCAAGATTGACGTAAGCAATCTTAGTCCGGAAAAAGTAGCCGAATTTCAAAAGGCCCAAGGACAACTTTCTGGCGCAATTGGAAGGTTATTGGTTACCATGGAAAAATATCCAGAGCTAAAAGCTACAGATGCTTTTCGCGACTTACAAGCACAACTTGAAGGCACAGAAAATAGAATCAAAGTATCTAGAAATGATTTCAATACTGCTGTTCAGGAATACAATACAAGCGTAAAGAAATTTCCAATGGTTTTATTCAGTGGATTATTTGGATTCAAAGAAAAAGGATTTTTTGCTGCTGAAGCCGGAGCTGAAAAAGCACCAACTGTAGACTTCAAATAAAACAACAACTTGAACCTATTCAATTTATTTTCAACAAAAAAGCAATCATTCTTCACTAAAGAAGAAGAGGAACGGATGGTAGAAGCCATCCGTTCTGCTGAATTGCAAACTTCAGGCGAGATTAGACTTTTTGTTGAAAGCAAATGCAGTTTCATCAATCCAGTTGATCGAGCAATAGAATTATTTGGAGAATTGAATATGCATCAAACACAAGACAGAAATGCTGTACTGGTTTATATAGCACTTAAAGACAAACAATTGGCCGTCTTTGGTGATGAAGGCATACATCAACGACTTGGACAAACATTCTGGAATAACGAAGTAGAGAAAATCATTGCTCAATTTAACCAGAATGAAATTTCGAATGGGATTTGCAATATGATCAAAGCCATAGGAACTGCCTTAACAGAACATTTCCCCCATTCTAAAGATGATAAAAACGAGCTATCCGACGGGATTGTATTTGGAAAATGATAAAACAACTCTTACTTAGCTTATCCTTGTTTTTTGCCTGTTCAGTCTATGCTCAGATTGAAAAAGAATTGCCTGCAAAGCCCAATCCACAAAAACTTGTTGTCGACTACACCAATACCCTGGCACCCGATCAGCAAGAGGCGCTTGAACGAAAGCTTACCACATACGACGACTCAACTTCCAATCAAGTAGCGGTTGTGATTATTGCAACTACTGGTGACAGAGACATAGCAGATTATGCTGTTGCACTAGGTAGAGCATGGGGCATTGGAAACAAAGAATTTAATAATGGAATCCTTCTACTAGTTGCAAAGGATGATCGTAAGATATGGATTGCCACTGGATATGGACTTGAAGGAGCATTACCAGACATTACAGCAAAGAGCATCATCGACAATGAAATCAAACCAAACTTTAAAGGAAATGATTTTTACAGAGGTCTAGATCAAGGAACTGATGCCATCATTGCAGCAACGAAAGGAGAATACAAAGCCCCAGAAAATTATTCAAATAGAAAAGGGACTTCAGGAAAAAGACCTGGCTTATTAATCATGATCATCATGATTCTATTCTTCCTTTTTGTCAATAGACGTGGAGGCGGAGGTGGTGGAATGTACAATAGGCGTGGTCGTAGCGGATTTGGAGCACCATTTTTCTTCCCGTTGGGCGGAGGCGGAAGCTCTGGGTTTGGAGGAAGCAGTGGAGGCGGTTTCGGCGGTTTCGGTGGTGGAAGTTTCGGAGGTGGCGGAGCTGGTGGGGATTGGTAGACGATGAAAGCTTGGCGCTTTACGCTGGACGCTTTACGCTTGGCGCTGGACGCTTTACGCTTTACGCTTGGCGCTTTGAGTTGGGAGTTTGGGGTTGAAGAGCCAAAGTAATAATCAAAATTTTATTATAGATATTCTATACTCTGCATAATCAACTCCAAAAATTACAACTAATAGCATTCAGCGTCAAGCGCCAAGCGCCAAGCGTAAAGCGTCCAGCGTAAAGCGCCAAGCGTTAAGCGATCTACCCCAACCCCACTTCCTGATGCAATTCAGGAACCTCAACATCAGTAAACCCTTTTCTCAATAAACGTTCCTTAAAATCGGTTTGCACATTGAATTCACCATGTACAACAAATAATTTCTTTACCAACTTAGGATCTTGGCAAGAAAGGAATTGTGATAAATCTTCATAATCACCATGTGCACTCATGCTTCGAATGTTTCCGATTTCAGCATGAATTTCATGACTAACTCCGTAGATGTTAACTTCTTTGCGTCCTTGCTGAAGTCTAGCGCCTAAGGAGTGTGGCTCGCAATACCCCACCATTAAAATACTATTTCGAGAATTCTCTATATTATTGCTGATATGATGCTTTACTCTACCAGCATCTGCCATGCCACTTGCTGAAATGATCACACAAGGCTCATCTCTAAAGTTTAGCAACTTAGATTCTTCAACGGTCTTGATATACTCTAACCCCATAAACTTAATAGGATCTTCGTCATTCTTTAAAATCTTTTGAATAGTATTATTAAAATACTGAGGATACTTTTTTACGATTTCAGTAGCTTCTATGCTCAACGGACTATCAACAAAATAATCAAGCTCGGGTAACCTTCTCTCTAACTCCAGTTGATTTAATGCATAGAGTATTTCCTGAGTTCTACCAACACTAAAAGCAGGAATGATCAGCTTCCCTTTTCTTTTAACACAGGTACGCTCTATCCATTCCAACAACTGATCAGGAGTAGGCACATGTAAATCATGGAGCGAGTTTCCATAAGTAGATTCAAGAAGGATATAATCGGCTTGCGAAAATTTTTCTGGAGAACGAAGAATAACATCCCTATATCTACCTACATCACCGCTGAAGGTCAACTGTTCTACTTTCCCATTATTATTGATTCGTAAATGAACAGCAGCACTTCCAATAATATGGCCTACATCCGTGTACATCAATTCGATTCCTTCTTCAATCTTAAACCAATTGCCATAATCCACTACGTGAAATTGATCCATTGCAGCTAAAGCCTCATCGCGTGTATACAATGGCTTTAAAAATGGTTGTCCTAATGCCTTGCGTTTCTTATTGGCATACTTTATATCATCCTCTTGTATACCAGCAGAATCTTCGAGCAATACTCCCGCGAGTTCTCTGGTAGCTGGTGTAGAAAATATTTTTCCTTTAAATCCGTCTTTAACAAGTTTTGGAATTAATCCACTATGATCGATATGAGCATGAGAAAGTATCAAGTAATCAACTTCACTTGGTGTGAATCCCCAATTCCTATTTAAGACATCAGTTTGCTGACCCATGCCCTGAAACATACCACAATCAAGTAAAATCTTTCTATTGTTATCTAATGTAAGCAGGTGCTTTGATCCTGTAACACATCGTGCAGCTCCATGAAATGCTATTTTCATTTTAAACTATTTTATTTTTTGTTTGAATGACCAGGTAATATAAAAATCTGCTACAGGAACTCCATCCTCATTTAACCCACGTGAATGTGTTGTGATGGTTTGACCTATTTGGGTTTTCATAGAATTTTCAATTGCAGTATGAATCATACTTCCATCTTGGCATTCAAAATGAATTTGCCCAACGGCTTTTTTATGAAAATCAACTTTCATCCCTACCACCAACATGGATATGTTAGGCTTTATGTGCTGTGAATGAATTAATGCTAAAATACCCGAGCTCATTTCTGCAGCCATGGCTAAACAGGCAAAGTAAATTGACTTAAAGGGATTTTGAGTAAGCCAAGAAAAACGAATGCTAATTGTAGCGCTTTCAGATGATAAACTATGAATTTTTATGCCCGCAAAAAAAGCGGCGGGCAATGCTTTCAATAAAAAAAATCGAAACCAAAGAGGACGTTGCAATTTTTGAATAAATACTTCTTGCTCCATGGTTTGCCTGTTGAATCGCTCTAATCTACGCAAGTTCTTTGGCAAAAAAGAAGATTAACATCATAGAATAAGAAAGAAATGCCGTTTTGGCCAATTGGCTACTGCACCTTAATCTTGAATAGAGACTCATTTTCCAAGAATCCTTCTAACTCCTCTCCGACTACTACTTCGCCTACTCCTGCAGGCGTTCCAGTAAAAATCATATCCCCGATGTTGAGTGAAAAATAATTTGAAATATGAGCGATGATCTTATTGAAATCATGAATCATTTGATTTGAATTACCTTTTTGAACTACCTCTCCATTTTTGGTCATGGAGAAATTAATATTCCCATTATCTATTGTAGCATCAAGTGTCTTCCATTTTCCTACTACGGCAGAGTTATCCCATGCTTTTGCTTTCTCCCAAGGAAGCCCTTTTTTCTTCAATTCATTTTGAATATCCCGGGCTGTAAAATCAATTCCTACTGTTATGGCATCAAAAAAAGCAGGAGCAGATTTTTCGGTTATATACTTTCCATTTTTTGAAATCCGAAGAACCAACTCACATTCATAATGCAACTCATTAGTGAATTCTGGATAGTAGAACGGCACATTTGGTGCAAGTAATGCACTCTTAGGCTTCATAAAAATTACTGGTTCGTCTGGCACCTCATTTCCGAGTTCTTTGGCATGTTCTACATAATTTCTTCCGATACAAAAAAACTTCATGTATTTCTATTTTGGGGTTTTGTATTATTTTTCAACTAGCAGGATAAAGGTGACAAAAAAATCGGAAAAAATAACGTGTACAAAGGATTTTAAAATATCAAGTTATTCATTGCTGCCATTGTTTTATCCAAACCTGTCAAAACAAATTGCTCAATGGCATCAGCAGATGCTTCAATTTTTTTTACCACTACCGGCAACTCTTTTTTTGCCCACTTACCTAATACATACTCAACCTGCATGCCTCTTGGAAAATCATTTCCAACACCAAATCGCAAACGAGGGTACTGAACGGTTGCGAGCAATTCTTGAATACTCTTTAACCCATTATGGCCCCCATCACTTCCTGCAGGCTTAATTTTAATTTTATCTAGCGGCACGGCAATTTCATCAACAAGAATGAGTAATCGAGTTGGATCAATTTTTTCCTTATCCATCCAATACTTTACTGCCTTACCACTTAAATTCATATAAGTTGTAGGCTTGATACAAATAATCAATTTGCCTTTGAGTTTAACCTCTGCCTTATACGCCAATCGATCCGATAAAAATTCGCTTTTATGTTTACTGACAAAATAATCAAGTATGTCAAAGCCTATATTATGCCGAGTATGTTCATATTCAGCGCCAATATTACCTAGTCCGACAATTAAAAATTTATCCATAAAAAAAGCCCTGTGAGTAAATCACAGGGCCATAAAGATAGATTATTGTTTTATTTTTTTGCTGCAGCTTTAGCTGGAGCTGATGCCTCTTCCTGCTTAAGTTGACGCGTCATGGTAACCGATGCAATTGGAATACGAGGTGAATTCTGAATTTCAATATGCTCAGCTACGATGTCTTGAACGCGGATATTCGCGTTTAGTTCAAGGTTAGTTAAATCTACTTCAATGTTCTCCCTAAGGTATTTAGGCAAAGTCTTTACTTTTACAGCTTTAAGCCTGATCTCAAGTTTACCACCGGCTTTAACCCCAGCAGCAGTGCCTGTGAATTTTAGAGGAATAGTTGCATTAACTTTTTTGTCTTCAACTAACTCAAGCAAATCAATGTGAGTAAGCTTGTCCGATACTTTGTCAAATTGAAGATCCTTCAAAATGCAAGTATAGGTTTTGCCTTCCACTTTTAATTCGACTCTTTGAAAGTCTGGTGTGTAAACGACAGGCTTCAAAGCAATTGCAGTAGTTACAAAATTTACTTCGTGTGCACCCCCGTAAATTACACCAGGTACCAAGTCTTGAGAGCGAAGCTGACGGGCGGCTGTTTTGCCAGTTGCGGTCCTCAATTGTCCTTCGATT
>CANKGM010000050.1 GCA_947481355.1 Chitinophagaceae bacterium | reverse complement strand
TTGTTAATGTATCGAGATGAGCGTCATAAGCCGCTTTTACTTTTAGTTTAAATGCAATAAAAAGATTCAAGTAGTTTTCTAGTTCTAATTTAGTGTAAGTCGGACTAGGGTTATTTTTTTTGAAGTTGGTTAAGAATTCATCTTTACTAATGTTTTGATTGCTATAGCTAAAAAGTGTTTGAGCTTCGCTTGATATGGTTATGCTCAAAAAAGCAATTGAAAAGAGTATTTTTCTCATATCACAGACCCGCTATTTGGCCGATTTTTTCTTGAATTCGATAAGGTCATCAACTTGAAGGTATGTCAGTTTTTTAGCGAGTATATTTTTATCCTTATCCAGTAAATAAATCATTGGTGTTTGATATATATCATAAAGTTGTCTATAGCCTGGTTTATTGGCTTTATATATGGCATCTTTGGTTTCATCCGTTTGGTAAATATGTTGCCATCCAACAAGTTTATGCTCTCGAATGTATTTTAGCCAATTTTCTTTACCCCCATCTGTCATGATTCCAATCAACTTTATGCCCTCTCCCTTCCATTTTTTCTGAAAGATTGAATCTACTTTTGGAACTTCTTGTTGACAATGACCGCATGTAGGATCCCAAAAGCAGAGTACAGTATATGGGGCCTTTACTTCATAAAGGGAAAAGTTTTTTCCTAGAGTATCTATCATCGCTAGCTCAGCTGCTTTCATTCCTAACAGGTTAGACATCATCGAGTAACCTCTATCAAATATGAATTTTTTATACTTCTCATTCATCCATGAGTCTGCTTTTCCCGTAAGAAAATATTTTTCAAATAGGTGAACAAATACTGCATCTTGCCCCATAAATTTTGGGTTGACATATTTTTCAGCAAGGCTAGATAGAAAAAATTTAAACATTTCTTCATTAGACTTAGATGCAGCCAACATGTTATCCGCGTATTCTTTTATGGAATCTGGAATTTGAGGAAGCACTTCGTCGTAATATTTATCAAATTTAACCTGTAGTACTGGGGTTCTTATTAGTCTGTCATCGGTGAACGATATTCCATCCCAGTAGTGATTTTTGTAGTATTGATATGCAAATGTGGTATCATAAACTCCCCCAGGATGTTGATTTGCTGCTGGAATAGTCGGATCTTTTAATAAGTTGAATATAGCAGTCAGTAATAATTTGGGGTGTTTTTTTTGTATGTCTTCTCTGTATAATTGAATCTCTTTGGAAAGTGAAGAAATTTGATCAGTTATGATTTTTTTATTGGCATCATCTTTTTCTTCATTCAGACTTTTTTTCAATTGAGTTAATTGCCCGCCAATTTCAACTGATTTTTTTTGGTAGTCGTTGAAGATGGTGTTGTCTGATGTGCCTGCAAAAACAATGCTTTTGACTAAATTGGATGTGTCAGCAGTTACACTGAAATGTTGTTGCTCATCTAATAGACATTCTATCCACCCATTTTTTTCAGGGAATACAATCATATAAATGCCACCTTGTAATTTTGTTTTGCCTGTAAAAATTGCCTGACCCTCTGAATTTATTTTCGAAGAATCAATTAGGAATTGTTTTGTGCCAAAATGATATGCTAAGAAGAGGTATCCACTTTTGAATGGCTTGATATTGGCTTTTATAGAGTAACCTGTGGGCTGCTTAATTTGGTTTATATTTTGGGCAGGAAGGTTTAACGCTATGGTAGATATCAATAGAATGGAAATAACAAATCGCATGGTGTGTTAATTTCTGTAAAATTATCAATAAACGTGGAATAGTCAAGGGTAATACTGAAACACAACAAACATTTAAGAAAATATGAAGATTCAAGGTGTTTAACCGTAAGTATACCCTAAGTTTCTCTTTTCTTACCTTTGTGTTTCAAATTGGGCTCAATGAGAAAAATGAGAAATGTAGTATTAGAAAATCTTCATGTCGATGGATATGCTGCTGGGGGAAAGTCAATTGCTAGGCATGAGGGGAAGGTGATTTTTATAGAAGGAGCTGTACCTGGTGATATAGTTGATGTTAGACTGTCCAAAAGCAAAAAGGATTGGGCAGAAGGCAAGGCAATTAGAATTTCTCATTTTGCTGCAGATAGAGTCGCCCCTTTTTGTGCCCATTTTGGAGTGTGTGGAGGATGCAAATGGCAGATGCTGCCTTATGAAAAGCAGCTTGAATATAAGCATCAGGAAGTAGCTGATCAAATGAAGCGAATTGGGAAAATAGAACTTCCTGACATGCTGCCCATTGTAGGTTCTGCTGAAACACGTTATTACCGCAATAAACTCGAGTTCACCTTCAGTTCAAAAAAATATTATACGCAGGAGGAAATCGATGCATTGCCTATGCATGCTGATGGCCCACGTGGGCTTCCATCAATACCTGCTCTGGGTTTTCATGTGCCCGGTTCATTTGATAAGGTAATTGATATTGAAGAATGTTTTTTACAAGCAACTCCAACAAATGAAATTCGAAATGCTATTAGACAATACGCATTGGAGCAAGCTATTTCTTTTTATGATATTCGAAATCATACCGGATTACTTCGAAATTTAATGGTTCGCTTGTGCACAACAGGAGATCTAATGGTTAATGTCGTTTTTGGTGAAGAAGAAAAGGATACTCGAATTGGCTTAATGGATTTTATAAGAAGTACATTTCCTCAAATTTCATCGCTGTATTATACTATCAACAAAAAGTTTAATGATAGTTTGCAAGATCAAACACCCGTTTTATATCATGGGCAGCCCTATGCTATAGAACAATTAGGGAAATTGAAATTTAGGGTTGGTCCTAAATCATTTTTTCAAACGAACACTAAACAAGCGGAAAAACTTTATCAAATTACCAAGGATTTCGCTGATTTGAAAGGAACTGAGGTGGTTTATGATTTGTATTGTGGTACTGGAAGTATTGGAATTTTTTTAAGCGATCAAGCTCAAAAAGTAATAGGTGTTGAAGTGGTTGATGAGGCAATTTCTGATGCAAAGGAAAATGTAGCCATAAATGGAATTCAAAATGCTTCATTTTTTGTTGGTGATGCAGCTGCAGTGTGCAATGATGCCTTTTTCCAACTTCATGGGAAGCCGGATGTAATTATTACTGATCCACCTCGAGCTGGTATGCATGAAGATCTTATAAATCAAATTTTACACATGGAGGCCCCTGTTGTAGTATATGTAAGCTGCAATCCTGCCACTCAAGCAAGGGATCTGCAGCTATTATCTGAAAAATATAGGGTTGCAGCCATTCAAACAGTAGATATGTTTCCACATACACATCATATTGAAAATGTTGTAAAATTGAGTCTTAAGGATATCTAGTGATTCATTGCTCAAGGTTCGTTAATTTTGTCATTCAATTTATAGTATGCAATCAGAAATAAGACCAGGTAGGTTTCAGGTGCTTCCTGTAGTGATAAAAAATTTAATTATCATCAATTCGCTTGTTTGGTTAGCCCAGATCACGATTGGTCAGGATCTCATTCCTATGGAGAATCTTTTTGCATTGCACCACTTCAGCTCTATTCATTATGGGTTTTGGCAATTTCTAACCTACATGTTTTTACATTCTTCTTCTTCTTTCTTTCACATTCTATTTAATATGTTCGCTTTGTGGATGTTTGGTTCAACATTGGAAAATCTTTGGGGCCCAGGAAGATTTTTGATATTCTATCTGATTTGCGGTGTAGGAGCCGGTTTGGCCCAAGCATTAGCCCTTTCCTATGATATTTCTCAGTACAATGCCCTGTTTTTGGCTGGACAACTATCTGAACAAGAACTTTTTATGCTCAAGAATGTTCCCACCTTAGGTGCTTCTGGGGCGATTATGGGCATATTTGCAGCTTTTGCATTTACATTCCCTAACAGCCGTATGCTTATTCTTCCTATCCCATTTCCTATTAAAGCTAAATGGGCATTATTAGGGTTGGCTGTTTTGGATATTATCGGTGGTATTTCAAGCGAGTCAACAGGGATTGCACACTTTGCTCACTTAGGTGGTGCTGCGATAGGTATTATCGTTGTTATGATATGGAATAAAAAGGATAGGAATCGTTTTTATTGATTCTTCTCAAAATCAAACACAATTATGGGGTATAGAGATTATAAGTCGAAAACTGGTCCATCGCTTTGGAATACATCGAATCCTTTGGTCATGCTTGTGATTTTACTTGCTATGTTTTTCATATTGTTGAATTTCTTGAAAAGCATTTATACATTTTCATCCATACCGGAGGAAGCCTTTTATAGAAATATATACCAGTGGTTTGCTATGCCAGCAGATCCTTCCAAATTGGCTTTTAGACCTTGGACTATTTTAACTATGCAATTCAGCGAGGTTAAATTATTTGTTGCAATTAGTAATATTTTTTGGTTGTGGCTTTTTGCCTATTTAATACAAGATCTTATTGGCGGTGATAAATTGATTCCTCTTTATCTGTACTGTGGAACAGCATCGGCATTTGCGTTTTTTATTTCTGCTAATTTAATTTATGGGAGTGCTGCAGTAAGCATATATTTTACAGGAATTACATCTGCATTGGTTGGGTTAGCTGTTGCGGCAGCCACGATCTCTCCCAAGTATAGATTTTTCCCAATGATAGGAGGGGGCATTCCATTGTGGATTATTTCGCTTATTTATTTCTTGCTGAATACCTCAGTACTGATAAAATCACCTGTCTTGTTGATACCTCATCTTATTGCTGGATTAATGGGATTTGTTTTTATAAAGCTATTAGAAGCTGGCAATGATCTTGGAGCATGGATGAATCATTTGGCTAGAATCAGCAGCAGTTGGTTCAGTCCTTCAAAAAATGTTTCCTCCTCTACAAAGGATAAGCTATTTTATACTCAAGGTTCAACGGCTCCATTTCTAAAGAAAAAGAATATTACTCAGCAAAAAATTGACACTATTTTAGATAAAATAAATCAATTTGGTTACGAAAAGCTGACTGACGAAGAAAAGAGGTTTCTAAGAGAAGCGAGTAAAGAGGATATTTAAACTTCATTATTCAACATTATTTTACAACTTAGTTGAGCGTTTCTTATTCTCAGATGTTTTTGTTCTGAATTCTGCCAATGATAAAATTTATTAAATTATTTTCAGTTAGGTTGTTGATGCTGTTTAATATAATAGCGGCTCTGCTATTTGTTGCATGTTGTCTTGCTCCTAGAATGCATCCTAAGGATTGGTGGTTTACTGGATTTTTAGGTTTATTCTTCCCATACTTATTTGTATTAGTTTTCTTATTTTTCATCCTGTGGCTTTTTATCCGCCCTTCTATTTCGATATTTTCATTATTTGTCTTACTTGCTGGCATCATTCCATTTTCTGTTCATTATTCTTTTCATCTTAATTCTGATTTTACTATTGATAAGCATGAATCATTAAGGGTTATGAGCTGGAACGTCAGGCATTTTGTGCCCTTTGATGAGTATTTTTTTAATGAAAATAAAGTTGAAAATCAACGCCTTGTTTTTGATCAAATCAAAAAATACAATCCTGATATTATTTGCTTTCAAGAATTCATTTCAATTCCATCATTAGGAAAATCAAATCCGATATCATATTTGCGACATGATCTTGGATATAAATATGTTCAATTTTCGGGAGAAAATATTTATGATGGTGGAGAAAAAACAGGCATTGCAATTTTTTCTCGTTTACCAATTGTAAACAAAGGAGAAATTTCATTTCCTGTGTCTACTGAAGGAAGCGCCGAAAACACTGCGTTTCTAGATGTTAAATATCAGCAAGACACCTTGAGGATTTATTCTGTTCATCTCCAATCGTTTGGTTTTGGAAATCGGGAGTATAAGGTGATTGACGAGTTGAATAAAGATGAAGGGTATGATAAAACGGAATCGATTCATTTGTTGAAAAAAATGCGCAATACCTTTTATTGGCATGGTGTTCAATCTGACTTCATCAGCAATGAAATTAAAAAATCTCCATATCCAGTTATATTGGCTGGTGATTTCAATGATGTTCCCAATTCTTATGCATATGCTGCATTAAAAGGCGATATGAAAGATGGTTTCCTTGAAAAGGGGAGCGGAATAGGCGCAACCTTTACCAGTGCAACTTCTTCGTTTTTGAGGATTCTTCCTACTCTACGCATTGATTATATTTTCTCGGATAAAATATTTACTCCAGTCCAATTCATAAAGGGAGGCAAGGGTATCTCTGATCATGCTTTTTTGATCTCTGATTATAGTTTCAGTCATGCTAATAACTAGAGAATTCCTCATTCTGCATTTCTATGGTTATCTTTGATTTTCTTAAATTTGAATATGTCGTCACTTAGTTTTTATAATTCACTTACCCGCAAAAAAGAGGAATTCAAGTCTATTACACCAAATCGAGTCGGGATGTATGTGTGTGGGCCAACAGTGAGTGGAGAGAGCCATCTGGGGCATGCAAGACCTTTTATAACATTTGATATCGTATACCGTTATTTGTTACATCTCGGATATCAGGTTAGATACGTGCGGAATATTACTGATGCAGGTCATTTCGAGGAAGAAGGTAGGGAAAGTGAGGATAAAATTTCAAGTAAAGCAATCCTAGAAAAGTTAGAGCCTATGGAATTGGTGCAGAAGTACACCAACAAATTTCACTGGGCAATGAAAGAGTTTAATAATCTAGAGCCTAGTATTGAGCCAACAGCTACTGGACATATTGTTGAGCAGATTGATATGATAGAAAAAATCATAGCAGATGGATTCGCTTATGTTATCAATGGTTCAGTATACTTTGATGTAGATAAATATCATCGTGAGTTTAGCGCTAAGGGTATGCCTTATGGTATTCTAAGTGGAAGGGTTTTAGAAGATCAACTTGAAACGACTAGAGACTTGGAGTCTCAAGAGGAGAAGAGAAATAAGTCTGATTTTGCGTTATGGAAAAATGCTGCTCCTGAACATATTATGCGATGGAATAGCCCTTGGGGTATTGGGTTCCCCGGATGGCATATCGAATGTTCTGCCATGAGCACAAAATACCTTGGACAAGAATTTGATATTCATGGTGGGGGTATGGATTTGCAATTTCCTCATCACGAGTGTGAAATTGCACAGAGTGCTGTTTGCAATCATCACATACCTGCAAAATATTGGTTGCATAACAATATGATTACCATCAATGGACGTAAGATGGGAAAGAGTTATAACAACGTAATTAAGTTAAGTGAGCTATTTTCTGGGAATCATGAAATTCTTACTCAGGCATATTCACCCATGACGGTCCGCTTTTTTATATTGCAAACACATTACCGCAGTACACTTGACTTTGGTAATGAATCTTTGCAAGCATCTGAAAAGGGATTGCGTCGAATCTGGGATGCATTTCAATTGCTTAGTAAATTTAACATCGAGTCTCAACAATCATCTGATAGCATAGATACTTCATTAAATAAGCATTGTTTGGATGTATTGAATTCGTTGGATGATGATATGAACGATGATTTGAACACCGCAAAAGTGCTTGCTTCTCTATTTGAATTGGTGCCAATCATTAATTCATTAAAAGATGGGCATGTAAAATTTGACGCCTTGGCTAAAGATACCCTTAAGCTTATGAAGGATAAGTTTAAAGTATACCTAGTCGATATTTTTGGATTACAAGACGAACAGAAACAGCATGATGATAAAATCTCTGCTATTCTTCATTTAATTGCTGAGATTAGAAAAGATGCACGTGACAAGAAAGATTTTATTACCTCTGATAAAATACGGAATCAATTGCTTGCCGCTGGAATTCAATTGAAGGATGAGAAAAGTGGAGGAGTTAGTTGGGAATTTATTTAAACTTACTTTTATCAGTTATCGTTTACATCTTCAAAAAGATCTGAAATTTAAAAAGGTACTTGTCAATCAGGATGACATCAGCTTGTCTGTAGAGAAAAATCTTGTAAAGTACTTATGTGCTTCTATAATTGGTCAGCAACTTTCAGTAAAAGTGGCATCCGTTATTCGAGATAGATTTTTTTCATTGCTGGATGCACGAAAAAATATCGCCGTTCAAATACTAAGCCTAGATATTGATTCAATGCGAATGGTTGGTTTATCTGCTTCAAAAGCTGCTTACATAAAAAATGTAGCAGCATTTTCAGTTGAACATAAAGACAAATTAAGTCGATTGCATGGATTTACCGATGAAGAAATTATTACAATCTTGACTGAAATAAAGGGAATTGGAAAATGGACAGTTGAGATGCTGCTTATGTTTGCAATGGGCAGGGAAGATGTATTTCCCGTCGATGACCTTGGTATTCAACAAGCCATGATTAAGTTATATTCAATAAAAGCAGATAGCAAAAAAGAGTTAAAGATAAAGATGAATGAAGTCGCTTTGAAGTGGAAGCCTTATAGAACATTTGCTTGCTTGCATCTTTGGAAATGGAAAGATAGTTAGCCTTATTTTGTTGATTAATTTACACTTGAACTTTAACTACTACTTCTTCATTTGTTGTATCAATGCATCCAATTCATTATTATTGAGTAATCTTTTATTCATTCTATTCAATGATTGATCTGAAATTGACCAATTCATAGGGTATGAGTCGGATTCATTTTTCTTGTATAGATTTATTTTTCTATAGGTTGTATCCCCTTTATAAATTTCAAGGAGATATTTATAAAGACGAACATTGTTAATATCTGTCTGACTTGTGTATGAACCCAGTATTGTTTTGATTGGGGCTGCCAGATCATTAATCAGCGGGTGTATTTTTTTTATTTTTAGATCTTCTGAAGGTTGATTGGTAATGTGAATCACATGGAATTTTAATTTTCCGAAATAATGATTTGAATTTATTTTCAAGGAGTCTATAACCATTTTTTGCAACTCAAGGATCATTTCATGCACAACACCAGCACCAGAATTATCAAAGTAGCCACCATCCACGAAGTATTGATTTTTGATACATCCGGCTGGACTGAAATATGGAAATCGTGCGCCAAGTACAATGGATGTGGCTATAGACATTCCTTCTCCAGGATCTAATAATTTCACTACATCTATTCTATTTCCAAATACATTATTATTGATTTGAATGTTGCTGACCACGGCGGGAGATCCATCTTGCATCCGCGTGCAGTTAATACAAATAACAGGCATTTTGTTTTTAAGTGAATCAGCTATAATCAATGTAGAAAAATCTTTTTTAATGAATGAGCTAACGCTATTTTCAATAGGTATATTCATTAATGAATTTTCTAATGCTTCCGCTCTATCTTTTACCACCTCAATTGGGAGTAAGGGTAATAGAATATCCGGCCCCATTAGTCGAACAAGTGGAAAGCTTAAGAAATCTGTTGATAGGTAATCTTGTACTTCCTTAGTAGTTGACGTTTTGTGCTTAGACTTAGCTGCCATGAGGAAAGCTAGGTTGCCTAAACTTCCACCAGATGCTCCGGACAAGCAATATATATTATTTAAAAAATCTCCATGTGTTTCTGAGTCAATACGACTCAATACTGAAGCTGTCCAATAGGCAGATCGAGAAGCTCCTCCATCAGCTAAAATGAAATATATTGGATATTCTTTTTTTGTGCTATCTGAGAGTGCATCTCTTCTTTCTTGCATCCAATCAGTAAAGTGTGACTTTAGATCTGGTCGTTTTGAATAAGGAGAATCTTTGTTTTCTAGTCTACTAAGATTAACGCGATGGGGTTCAGTGAAAATCCCACCAATAATCAATGCTATTATGAATAGAAAATGGAAATTTATTTTTTGCTTGTTAGAAAAGAGTGAAAGGATGTTTCCTGCTCCTAAAAGAATGCCGAAGGAAAGTAGAATAATTGGTAGGGCGGTAACGTATCGTGAAAAGGGGAGTGAAAAAATAGCCAGTACATAAATAGTCAATGCAACGATTGAGAATAAACCAAACCAAAAAAAAATATTTTTCTCCGTTTGAGCTATAATTTCATTTTTAAGGGGATCGTTTATTCTTTCTTTATCTGTGAAAATCCATTGAAGAAGATTTCTGTATTTATTTCTTAGTGTGTCTAGATTAGGATATTGGATGAGTTTGTTGTGTTTTTTATTGGTTTGACTAATTTTTCTTCTAGTTACCACAAGAAAAAGGTATCCAATTTGAATAATAGGAAGAAATAGAATGTAAGTGGCGATGGAGTTAATGCCCACCATGCAAGCAATAATTCCTGCATAAAACACCCAGATTATTTTCCTGTATTTTATGAGACGACTTCTATCGTTTTTATTTTTTAATGTTTCGAAGAGTGGGTGCAGAATCAAAAAAACAAGAACACTACATATAATCACACCAGCGTGAAGTTTTATGTCATTCTTTCCAGAATAGATTGTTGCAAGGGCGATAATTATTACGGTGAAGCATGCATACCCAAGAATTCTAGGTGTTTTGTATAGCTCCTCTTTTGCAACATGGAAAAGTCTGTCGTTATTATATGCAATTAATCTTGATGTGTACCAAGTGACTAACGCCCAAAAAAGTAATCCGATGATGAAAAAAAGTCCTGTTTGTCTTGAGCGCAAACCTGTGATCAGAATATCTTTCCCTTGAATGAAATTTGTAAAAAAGATATAGCCTATAGCTAGGAATAGAATTCCTGGGAAGA
>CANKGM010000049.1 GCA_947481355.1 Chitinophagaceae bacterium | reverse complement strand
TAAAAATTGAACAAGAAGGAACTGGCCTAATGGCAGATTCTGGTAAAGTAGTAGGTATCAAATATACTGGATACAATTTTGAGGGTAAAGCATTTGACTCGAATACAGATTCTACAAAACAAATTCAACCACATCCATTGGAAACCTTCTATTTTGTGTCTAAAAGACAAGGTGCAATTCAGGGTATGTTAGAAGGTATTACCGTTTTCAAAGTTGGAAGTAAGGGTAAAATGTTCATCCCTTCATTGTTAGGATACGGTCCTCAAGGTGCTGCTCCTGCCATTAAGCCTAACGAAAGTTTAATGTTCGATATTGAAGTAGTTGAAGTTAAAGACCAAGAAAAGAAACCAGCTGCTGGACCAATGCCACAGTTTAAGAGATAATTTATAGACTTATTTATGCTTAACTGCCGAATCATTCAATTTGATTCGGCAGTTTTTTTATATTCCATAATTAGTATTAATAGAGCATCTAAGGTGATTTCATGATGGCTTCAATTAGTTGAACTGTTTGTCGAGCTTCGATTACATCATGTACGCGAATAATTGAAGCGCCTTGTAGAATAGCAAACGTATTCAAGACAGTAGTTCCATTCAGCGCATCCTCTGGGGAAATTTCAAGTAATTTATAAATCATGGATTTCCTTGAAAACCCTGTTAGGATTGGAAATCCAAGTGTAGATAACCGATTTAATTGTTTTACCAATTGATAATTATGCTCAAGGGTTTTACCAAATCCAAAACCCGGATCGAGAATCAAACTATCTATACCAGCGCGTCTACAGTCTATAATTTTGGTCTTTAAAAAGGCGATAACTTCTTCTACAACATCATCATATGTCGGATTACGTTGCATTGTCTCAGGACTACCTTGCATATGCATACAGCAATAGGTACAGTTCAATGCAGAAACAGTTTCAATCATTGTATTGTCTAGGCTGCCAGCACTAATATCATTCACAATTAATGCTCCGGCTAGAACAGCCGCCTCAGCTACTGCAGAATTAAACGTGTCTATTGAGATCCATACAGTAGGGTATTTATCTCTTATATAGTCAATTGGGGGAATAACGCGTTCTAATTCAGTTTCAATGGAAATCATTTCAGCTCCTGGCTTTGTTGATTGTCCACCTACATCAATAATATCAACACCATGGGATACCATCTTGTCAATTAATGACTTATAATCCTCTTCAGACTCCATTCTACTAGCTGTGTAAAATGAGTCGGGCGTTCTATTTACTACACCCATAACTAAAGGACGATGTATTGGTAATTCCTTTCCCCTTGATTTAAGTGTAAACATCTGTTTTCTTTCTTATTTTTGTAGAATATCACTTCAAAAATCCATTAAATTATGTTACGGTGAAAGAAAATAATTTAAGCATGTTAAAAATGAATTCCCTTACAGACAAACAATATGATGAAGCTGTGCTATCATGTAAGGATATTTTCATGAAGAAAACACAGGATTATGGAACTTCATGGAGGGTTTTGCGACTAATTTCAATCACTGATCAAATTTTTATAAAGGCTAAACGAGTTCGCACAATTCAGGAAAAGCAAACCCAAAAGGTGAGTGATGACATTTCATCTGAATTCAAAGGAATTGTCAATTATGCAGTAATTGGTCTCATTCAGCTGAATATTGGAAATGCAGAGATGGAAGAGATTCCAGCTAAAACAGTTGAACATGAATATGATCAACAAATTAATGTTGCCAAAAATACTATGCTTGATAAAAATCATGATTATGGTGAAGCTTGGCGTGATATGAGTGAAGAAAGTTTCATTGACTTAATCTTGATGAAGCTCAATAGAATTCGTCAGATTCTTTCCAATAATGGCGAAACACTTATCAGTGAAGGGATTGATGCGAATTTCGTTGACATCCTTAATTATGCCTTATTTGCTTTAATTCTAATTTCTGAAAAGATAAAAGGCAAATAGCTTTAATTAAACACATGAAATTCATTCTACATATTATACGATTTTTAGTTGGTGTTTTATTCATTTTTAGTGGATTAATTAAAGCAAATGATCCATTGGGGTTGAGTTATAAAATGCAAGAATTTTTCGAAGTATGGGGGATTGATTGGTTGAATGCATTTGCATTATTTCTTTCGATATCAATTATTACATTTGAAATCATTGCCGGCGTTGCCCTTTTAATTGGATGGCAATTTAAGCGGTTCAGTTGGATGCTCTTCGGACTTATCGTATTTTTCACCTTCCTAACAGGTTATGCTGTGGTATCTGGAAAGGTGAGAGAATGCGGATGTTTTGGAGATTGCATAAAGCTTACTGCGGAACAGTCCTTTTTAAAAGACCTAATCCTATTAGTCTTAATTGGAATTCTTTTATACAATCGATCAAAGGTTTCTTCTATTTTAAATCCCAAATGGGCTATTACATTATTAGTTGCCACTACAATATTAACCATTTGGATTCAGGTATATGTACTCAACCATCTTCCATTATTCGATTGCCTACCATTCAAAGTTGGTGTGATTATTCAAGACAAAATGAAGATCCCAGCAGATGCAATTCCAGATAGCACAGTGATTACATTTGAATACAAAAAAGATGGAAAAGTACTTGAATTCGACGCGGAACATTTCCCTGGTGATTTTAATGATAGCACATACGTCTTCATTAAGCGATATGACAAGTTGATTCGTGAAGGAAATGCCAAGCCAGCCATTAAAGATTTTGTCATCATTACTGAAAGTGGTACCGACACAACACAAGATGTACTTAATTCAACGCGGAAAATCTATATCCTATTTACAAAGTCAATGGATGAGCATGAACTTGATCTAGAATTAATACAAACAATCAGCAATATTCAAAAAATGGCCAATACGCAGCATAACAACTTTTTGGTCGTTTCCTCCGATGCTGATAACCTAAAAAAGATGCTGTCGAAAAAAGGACTTACCCTTCCTGTTTCAAAAGGTGATTTAGTTTCCATAAAAACAGCAGCAAGATCAAACCCAACATTATATCTCTTGGAACAAGGGAAAATTCTCTCAAAGTGGGGGAGAGCTAATTTACAGCAATCATTGCACTGATTTCTTGATTAAATGATTTTACGTATTTGATGATAGAAATCGTTGATATAATTCATACTATGTGTTAAATTTAATTAACACCTAAAACACCGAAGTATGAAATTGGTATCTGATATTTTCAAACGAAAAGGATCATTAAACATTTCAGTCAGCTCCGATACAAATATATTTCAAGCATTGAAAATCATGTCTGATCATAATATTGGATCTGTGATAATTATGGATAGCAACGCTTATCTAGGACTTTTCACAGAAAGGGATTATGCTCGAAAAGTTATTTTGCATGGAAAAAAATCGAGTGATTTAACGGTCATTGAAATCATGTCAGGATATCTACCTCGAATTGAATTATCAACAACCTTGGAACAATGTATGGAGATTATGACAAGTCATAATATTCGATACCTACCTGTTTTTGAAGCTGAACAATTTATAGGGGTGATTTCAATTATTGATGTAGTGAAAGAAACGATTTCACAACAACAAGACACCATTGAGAATTTACAGAACTACATATATTTTGCTGGTTAATATTTTAGGAAAACTTTTTGATAATAAAAGACAAGAAACTCATACATAGTTGTTTACTTGCATCTATGAAAAATCTATTATTATTCTCTCTTGTTTTAATCTGTTTTCTTCCAAACACCGCTAAATCACAAAGCCTTTCTGAATCTTATGATTTTGCCATAGGTGTAAAAATGTACCCAGGTGCGATCACATTGAAAAAAAGTATTGGGGATGACAAATACTTAGAAGGGATTGCTGCTTTTTGGAAACGTGGAGTGCGTACTACCATACTGTATGAAGTAAACGCTCCATTGTTAGATGTTGATGGACTTAATTGGTATTATGGAGGAGGTGCACATGCTGGATTCTATAATTCAAAATATTACGAAGGAACAACACTACTCGGTATTGATGGTGTTTTAGGAATTGATTATAAAATAAAAGGGGCTCCTATAAACCTTTCAATCGATTGGCAGCCGTCATTCGAATTTGGTAATGGAAGTGGTTTTGAAGGATGGGGAGGATTAGGCGTTCGGATAGCATTCTAATAGACTGTCAACAGATTACAACATCTTTGACTACATTATCGCCAAGGTTTTCATTAATGCGTTTCTTAATAAGTTCTTTCTGAAAAACAAGTTCATTTTTTAAAGGCGCTACTTCTGTATAAATAAATAGAGTTCCATTTTTAATTTCTATGCGGTCAGTATATTTTGCAATGGTTTCCCCCATCAGTTTTAACCAATGATCTTCAATTTGCATGGATTGAATAGAATTCTTAATCCTACTTTTTTCAAGAAACTGCCTGAGGGCTTCCCCAAGAGATATTGCGTCCGACATATTAAACTAACATTATAAGTTGGAAAGGTACAGAAATATCACGGAGAGATTGTTCTATGCGATCCTTGTGGGTATCAGTTAAGAAAACTTGTCCCTGATTTTTTATGCATACCCATTCCAATAATTTAGAAAGTCGCTGTTGGTCGAGTTTTTCGAAAATATCATCTAGTAATAAAATGGGCTCAAAGCTAAAATGACTTTTCAATGTCATAAACTCGGCTAATTTTAAAGCGAATAACAAACTTTTCTTTTGTCCTTGTGAGGCAATCTGTTTAAATGGCAACCCATTCAGAGATATCTCTAATTCATCTCTATGGATTCCAACCGATGTGCGTTGTGTTATCAAATCTTTTTGCCTGGCATTGGCTATTTGTGTTGCATAATTTTCTGCAAGAACCGATGGAGAAAAAATCAATATTGGTTTCTCTTTATCTCCGGATATGAATGCATATAAATCCTGAATATCTGGAATGGTGCTTTCAAAAAATGCTACTCGCTTCTCTATGAGTTGAATTCCGAATACAATCAATTGTTCATCAAAAGTATCAAGCAAGGTATGGTCAACCTGTTGTTGTAATGAAGCTTGTTTTAAGTATTTATTTCTTTCCTGCAGGGTCTTATTATACCGAATCAGATTTCGGAGGTATTCAGGATCCATTTGAGATAATAGTGCATCCATGAAACTTCTTCGTTGCTCACTTGTACCGGTAATCAACTCCACATCGTCTGGAGCTATAAAAACAATGGGGAAATTGCCTATATGCAGAGAAAAGGGAGAAACTGGACTATTATCAACTAGCAGCTCCTTTCGGTTATTCTCTCTTAAAATGAGTGAAACAGGGAGTAATTCATTATTTTTTTCGAAAGAGGCTTTTAGGGTAAATCCTACTTTTCCATCTGAAACAGACAAGGTGTCCGATTTGCTGAAATAGCTCCTTGAAAAACATAATGTATAAATGGCGTCAAGCAAATTGGTTTTACCAATGCCATTGGAACCGCAGAAGGAGATTATTCGTTCGTTAAAATCAAAGCCTGTATCGATATAATTGCGATATTGAAAGAGGCTGATATGATTGATTTTGAACAAAATAGGGAATAAGTAAAGGTATATAAAAAGATAATAAATTTAATTGAATGGATTCCCTTAGAACGGTATCTTTTGTGAATTTCATACTATATTTGCAACTCATCCATAAAAAGGTGTTTTAAGGCTATGGGGTCTATAAAATTTACAAAAGAAACGTACTTATACTGGTACGAATTAATGCAGTTGCTACGTCGGTTTGAAGAAAAGACGGGCCAATTATATGGAATGCAAAAAATCAGAGGTTTTTGCCATCTTTACATTGGTCAAGAAGCATTAGCAGCAGGATGTATGACCGCTACAAGACAGGAAGATCCTTTTATTACTGCTTACCGCGATCATGGACTAGCCTTGGCTAAGGGTGTTACACCTAATTCTTGTATGGCTGAACTTTTTGGTAAAGCTACTGGTTGCTCTAAGGGTAAAGGTGGAAGCATGCACTTTTTTGGGAAAAAAGAATATTTCTTCGGAGGGCATGGTATCGTTGGTGCACAAATTGGTACAGGCGCAGGTTTAGCCTTTGCTGAACAATATAACGGTACAGATAATGTATCGCTAACTTTCTTTGGTGATGGTGCAGCTCGTCAAGGTATGTTGCATGAAACATTCAACTTAGCCATGCTTTGGAAATTACCTGTGATTTTTATTTGTGAGAATAATCACTACGCCATGGGAACTTCCGTTGAGAGAACTTCCAATGTTACTGATATATATAAATTAGCAGATGCGTATGAAATGCCTGCTGATACAGTTAATGGCATGAATCCTGAAGCAGTGCACGAAGCTGTTGCACGTGCTGTAAAACGCGCAAGAGAAGGTGGTGGCCCAACACTTCTTGAAATGAAAACCTATCGCTACAAAGGTCATTCAATGAGTGATCCACAAAAATACAGAAGCAAGGATGAGGTTGAAGAATACAAGGAAAAAGATCCGATAGAAACAACAAAAGCTAAATTGATAGAAAACTTTGGGGTCACTGAAGAGCAAATCGAAGCCATCAACGATAGAATTAAACAAGTTGTTGATGATGCTGTAAAGTTTGCTGAAGAAAGTCCTTGGCCAAATGATGATGAACTATTAAAGGATGTTTATCAAGAACCTAATTATCCTTTTATACTCGATTAACAATTAAATTTCACCTAACGATGTCAGATAAAAAAACAACACAAATGCCAGATCAAGAAGTGATAAACAAAGCAATTGGATTTTGGGAAAAAAACAATAAGAAACTAATTACTATATTTTCAATTGTAATCATTGTAGTAGGCGGATATCTTGCCTATACTAATTTTATAGTATTACCTAAAGAGCAAAAGGCTTCAGAAGAGCTTTTTACTGCTGAGAATTTTTTCAGAAAAGATTCATTCAATCTTGCCTTAAATGGTAATGCCAATGCGTCTGGATTTCTTAAGGTAATTGACAAGTATGAAGGAACAAAATCAGCTAATCTCGCTAAACTATATGCAGGAGAAGCTTATTTACATCTTGGTCAATTCCAACAAGCCGTTAACTTCTTAGGAGAATTTAATGCGCATGGTGCCATTCAGGTTGAAGCAAAGGCTGAAGGACTTTTAGGTGATGCTTATGCAGAGTTGAAAAAAAATGATGAAGCAATTGATCATTATAAAAAAGCTGGTACTATTTTTTCTGAAGATCAAGCTATTTCATCTGAATACCTTTTCCGTGGCGCATTACTAAGTGAAATCGCTGGTAAGACAGATCAAGCAATCGAATTATACAAAACAATAAAAGACAAATACCCAAGAACAGATAAAGGATTTGTAGTAGACAAATACTTAACTAGACTAGGGGTTATAAATTAATCATCGAGCATGGCTTCAGTCGGCAAATCAACTAAAAGCATTGCAGGCACTTTTAATACAAAAGGTGCCTGTGTTGTAATTATACGAACCGAATGGAATAAAGATATACTTGATGAACTCGAGAATGGATGTCATAAAATACTTAAAAAAGCAGGTGTTAAAGAAATAGTCGTGTTAGAAGTTCCAGGGGCGGTTGAAATTCCATTTGCCATCAAGAAATATTGGGACAAAACACATAAGACAAGCCATAAACCTCATGCTTTTATAGCATTGGGAACAATCATAAAAGGAGATACGCCACACTTTGATTACGTGTGCAATATGGTTTCAGAAGGCGTAAGTCAATTGAACCTTCTTTTACCCGTTCCAACCATTTTTGGCGTATTAACAGTGAATACAAAAAAACAAGCACTTGAACGTATTGGTGGCAAGCATGGTCACAAGGGGGAAGAAGCTGCTGATGCTGCATTAAAAATGATTCAACTTTCTAAGCATATTCATAACTTGTCCTTATGAAAGGGAACAAAATAGATGTGCATGTTTTTATTCCCTGCTTTGTGGACCAACTCTATCCGACAGCTGGATTTAATACTATAAAAGTATTGGAAAAAGCGGGCTGTAATGTACATTATAATCCAGATCAAACATGTTGTGGACAACCCGCTTTCAATGCTGGTTATTGGGGTGAAGCGAGAGAAGTGTGTAATAAGTTTATGAATGATTTTAAGGATGCCGAATTTATCGTTGTACCAAGTGCATCATGTACAGGCTTCGTCAAAAATTATTATCCCAAAATTTTTGATAACGCATCTAATACCAAAGAGGTTAATGTCATTCAAAAAAAAGTATACGAACTCAGTGATTTTCTTGTCAACATTTTAAACGTTGATGATCTAGGTGCTACTTTAGAAGGAAAGGCAACTTACCATGATTCTTGTGCAGCACTTAGAGAATGTAAAATAAAGAACGAACCAAGAATTTTATTGTCAAAAGTTGCGGGACTTGAACTAGTTGAGCTTCAAGATAATGAAACCTGTTGTGGCTTTGGTGGAACATTTGCCGTTAAGTTTGAAGATATTTCCGCAGCAATGGGAGAGCAAAAAGCACAACATGTGCTCAATACAGCATCAAAATATTTAATATCAACCGATCTAAGTTGTTTGATGCATATCAATGGAATCATACAACGGAAAAACTTTCCTGTTGCTTCAATGCACTTGGCAGATGTGTTAGCTAGCGGTTATTAATACTACCTTAAAATTAGTTTATCATGGCGTATTGGTTAATCAAATCAGAACCCTTTAAATATTCATGGGATCAATTTGTAAAAGATGGCGTCACCTTTTGGGATGGAGTAAGAAATTATGGAGCACGAAATAACCTGAGGGCAATGAAGAAGGGTGATCTTGCCTTTTTTTACCATAGCAATGAGGGCATGGAAATCGTTGGAATTGCCAAAGTAGCCAAGGAATCATATCAAGATCCAACTACTGATGAAATTGCCTGGGTAGCAGTTGATTTCAAACCACATAAAAAACTAAAAAAACCGGTAACCCTTGCTATGGTAAAAGCCGAGAAAAGCTTAGCTCAAATGGCCTTAATTCGACTAGGTAGATTATCTGTTCAACCGGTCTTGGAATCCGAATGGAATACCATTATGAAGATGGCTGGTGAATAGGAATTCATACTCCAAATTTCATCTTTTTATTACTGCCCCAAAAGCACTTTTTTTTGGCATAAAAGGTGGATAAACTCTAGCTTTATTTCATTGCTTTACACCTCAATTTGGGTAAATTTGTTTATACTAATTTATTGCTAACAAAAGCGATTTTTTATTACCAAAATGGACGAACAAAAATTACCTGAACAGACAAGCGACAACAATAGAATAATCTCAATAAATATTGAGGAACAAATGAAGGCGGCATACATCGACTATTCGATGAGTGTAATCGTTGGTAGAGCATTGCCTGATGCCAGAGATGGTTTAAAACCGGTTCATAGACGCATTCTATTTGCGATGAATGAATTGGGAATGGATTATAACAAGCCTACCAGAAAATGCGCCAGAATTGTCGGTGAAGTATTGGGTAAATACCATCCACATGGCGATACAGCTGTATACGATGCCTTGGTGCGAATGGCACAAGAATGGAATACACGTTATCCAACCATTGATAAACAAGGTAACTTCGGATCACCAGATGGTGAAGGTCCAGCTGCAATGAGGTATACCGAGGCAAGACTACAACGACTTGCTGGTTTTATGATGGATGATATCGATAAAGACACCATCGACTTTCAATTAAACTTCGACGACTCAATTGAAGAACCAACAGTTCTTCCAACACGTATACCACATTTGATTATCAATGGTAGTAGCGGTATCGCCGTTGGTATGGCAACCAACATGTTACCTCATAATTTATCTGAGGTAATTGATGGCTGTATTGCGTATATAGAAAATAAAGAAATCACCATTGATGAATTAATGCAATTAGTCAAGGCGCCAGATTTCCCAGGCGGTGGTATCATATATGGTATGGAAGGTGTGAAAGCCGCTATGCATACTGGAAGAGGTAGGGTAGTGTTGAGAGGTATTGTTACTATAGATACTAAAGCTAATGGTAAAGAGCAAATTGTTATTACAGCAGTTCCATATCAAGTGAGTCGAGATGTATTGACTGCTCGAATTGGACAACTAGTAATAGATAAAACCATTGATGGCATTACCCATGTTAACAATGAATCAAATGAAAACGAAGGCACACGTATTGTAATTGATGTTAGAAAAGATGCCGTCGCTAATGTTATTGTAAATCAATTATACAAGTTCACCGATTTACAAACTTCATACGGTATAAATAACGTTGCTATTGTAAAAGGTAGACCACGTATTCTAAATATCAAAGACTTGATTTCTATTTTCATTGAATTTAGGCATGAAATAGTAATCAGAAGAGCTAAGTATCAATTAAGAGAGGCAGAAAAAAAAGCACATATTCTTCAAGGATATTTAATCGCACTTGATCATCTTGATGAAGTGATTAAGTTGATTAGAAATGCAGCCAATCCAGATGTTGCAAAAGAAGGTTTGATCAGCCAATTCGGAATGAGTGAAATTCAAGCTAAGGCTGTATTGGAGTTAAGACTGCAACGTCTTACTGGCATGGAGATTAACAAGATCAAAGAAGAATATAATGAGATCATGAAACTCATTACATCGCTTCAAGAACTTCTTGGTGATGAAGGAAAACGTTTTGAATTAATTAAAACAGAATTGCTTGAGGTTAAAGAAAAATTTGGTGATAATCGTAAAACTGAAATCACCTATTTAGATAATGAAGTTCGCATTGAAGATCTTATCAAAGAAGAAGATGTAGTGATCACAGTTTCTCATCTTGGCTATATCAAAAGAACATCTGCGGATGAATACCGTCAACAAAAAAG
>CANKGM010000048.1 GCA_947481355.1 Chitinophagaceae bacterium | reverse complement strand
TTTTTTGACGGAAAGCCCCTTGCAAATCAATTAGTTTGTGCATACCTGATTGGAATGCCAGTAAAAAAGAATCAATATGAAAAGATTGAAATGTGCAAGGATAGCTTGTCAACAGGTTGTTTCGTGAGTTGGAGAACCTATAGGGAAGATTTTTCAAACGAACTGATCAATAGGAAAGATACTACCATCGCGGTTGTAAATCCAATTAGTTGGAAGTCTACCAACGAAATAGCCAGTAAAGAACTTCAGCAAGGAGCAGTTCTATATAATTTTAATAAAGTATTTAGTCACACACAAGGTGCACAAGCAGAAGGCAATGCACTATGGGTGCCCCACCCGAAATTCCCTGGATCCTTTTTATATAGAGCCAAAAACTATCATGCGGGAGATATTAATTTATTCTATCTGGATATCCGAAAGAATATGGCAAGGAGAATTGAGAATTATTTAGGGAAAATAAGACCATAGTCAGTTTATAAATTGACTAAAATCATAGGGCTAATAATATATGTAATGTAGGTTTGAAAAAATCTGAATTATGAAATTACTATTAGTCCCTACCGACTTCTCGCCTATGGCAGATAATGCCATGAAGTATGCAATGGATATGGCAAAATCCACTAATGCCAACTTGATGCTAGTTAATATGTATCAAATTCCAATTAGTTTTTCTGAGGTACCATTAGTAACCATTTCTCTAGATGAACTGAGAAAAATAAGCCAAGACAAACTTAGTGAAGTGAAACATAATGTTGAAACAATCACAGGGGGGAAAATACATGTATATACTGAAAGCATATTGGGTGAGGTAGCAAATGAAGTTGAAAAACTATGTGAACGTTTACACCCCTACGCGGTAATTGTAGGAACTAGAGGGGTAACTGGTCTTGGTAAGTTTTTTTTAGGAAGTAATACACAATCCATTGTTGAACATGTAAATACACCTGTGCTCGTTATACCGCCGGGTGCAACATTCAAACCCTTTAAAAAAATTGGATTAGCCACAGATTTGAAAGGAGTGATTGAAAATACACCTATAGGTCCAATTCGAGATTTAGTAAATTTCTTTAATGCAGACTTACATGTACTCAATGTAGATTATGAGAGAAAACATTTTACTAGCAACACCCCAGAAGAATCATTACATATGGATACATTATTATACGGTATGAATCCAATTTATAATTTTATAGAAAATAAAGATGTAGAAGATGGTCTACAAGAATTTGCGGAATCAAATAATCTAGATCTGTTGATAACACTACCTAAAAAACAGCATTTTCTGGAAAAAATACTTGAAAAAAGTGTCACACGAGATTTAATATACCATACTAATCTTCCTCTGATGTGTATCCATCAGAAAAAAGAAGAATTGATGGCTAAAATTCAGCACTCTTAGGTGTTCTAGGGAAAGCAATTACATCTCTAATATTGGTCATACCCGTAACAAAAAGAACCATACGCTCAAATCCTAATCCGAATCCAGCGTGTGGAACAGTACCATATTTACGGGTATCTAAATACCACCATAATTCCTCTTCAGGAATATTCATTTCAGCCATTCGTTTAGTTAATAATGGTAATCGCTCTTCACGTTGTGAACCCCCAACAATTTCACCGATTCCTGGAGCGAGTATATCCATTGCCGCTACTGTTTTGCCATCGTCATTCTGACGCATGTAAAATGCCTTTATATCTTTTGGATAATTGGTAACAATCACTGGCTTTTTAAAATGCTTCTCTACAAGATATCGCTCATGCTCACTTTGCATATCAATACCCCACTTTACATCGTACTGAAATTTTTTCTTTTTATAAGCAGTTGAATTCAATAAGATATCAATCGCTTCTGTATAGGTGATTCGTTCAAAATCATTATCTACAACAAAGTTCAACTTTTGAAGTAAACTCATTTCACTGCGTTTATCTGCAGGGAGAAGTTTTTCTTCATCAGAAAGACGTTGATCAAGAAAGGTCAAGTCGTCTAGATTATGCTCAATAGCAAATCGTATAATATATTTGATGAAATCTTCAGCCAAATTCATGTTGTCTTCTAAATCATGAAAAGCCATTTCTGGCTCAATCATCCAAAATTCTGCTAAGTGACGTGCAGTGTTAGAGTTTTCGGCCCTAAAAGTGGGACCAAAAGTATAAATCTCTCCAAAAGCAGTTGCTCCTAATTCTCCTTCAAGTTGTCCACTTACAGTCAAATTTGTGGCTTTTCCGAAAAAATCCTCTTTAAAATCAATATTTCCAGCAGCATCCTTAGGAGGATTATCTAATGGAAGGGTGCTGACGCGAAACATTTCACCAGCTCCTTCAGCATCACTTGCGGTTATAATTGGAGTATGCAGATAGAGAAATCCTCTTTCATGAAAGAACTTATGAACAGCAAATGCTAGGGAGTGTCTTATACGGAAAACTGATCCAAATGTGTTGGTCCTAAAGCGTAAATGTGCAATTTCTCGAAGAAATTCTAAACTGTGCTTTTTAGGTTGTAAAGGATATTGCTCAGGATCAGAATCTCCTAAAATATCAATCGAAACTGCTTTTAATTCTATATTTTGACCTTTACCAACCGATTTTACGAGGTTTCCGGTCACTTTTAAGGCTGCGCTTGTAGTAATTCGCTTTAATAAATCGTCATTGAAGAGGCCTAGTTCAGCTACAACTTGCAAATTAGTATTGGTTGAACCATCATTGAGTGCAATAAATTGGTTATTTCTGAATGTTCGTACCCAACCCATTACTGTGATATCATTTAATTCTTGGTCTAAGCCGATAACCTCTTTTATTTTAATGCGTTTATTGAACATAATTATCAATTTATAGAATGCAAAGATAATTGAAGTGCTTGTAAGAAGTAGTAAATAACCCGTAAAGGGAGGCTTGGGGGCTGAAAAATTTGTTAATCAATAAAATTGTTGTTACTTTGACCCTGAAACAGGATCCTAGCTATCTATTTCATCCCCACAGAATTATTTTCCACTATAGTTTTTCAAATTTCTAGACTTTTCTAATCAAGTCAATTATCTAAAGATATTTTATGTACGACATTTTACAACTAAACGACATGCTAGTTCCAGAATTATTGGACATAGCAGAAAAACTAAAACTTACAGCGTATAAGAAACTAGATAAGCAAGCCCTTATCTATAAAATTTTAGATAAACAAGCAGTACTTAACAGTAAAGTTAAGGAAGTAGCTAAAGATGATAAGCCAGAAAAGAAAAAGAGAATAGTTAAAACAACGACATCAAATAGCACAGAAGAAGCTATCGTTGAAAATGAACCAGAAGAAAATACAACACCAGAAGTAGTTAAAGAAATCCCAGCAATTAAAAAACTAGAAAAGAAGATTGCTAAGAGAACAAAAGAGTTAGAACCGACTGAGGTTAAATCAGAAGAACAAATTATATCATCTGAACCTACAGAAAGTACAGACGAAATTCAACAACCTGAACAAGGTGGAAATCAAGAAGAAATAAATGTAAAGCAGTTTTTCATAAAAAAAGAACCTGCGTTTAATGTAGAGTTTGATGGTGTTATACCTGGCGAAGGGGTATTAGAAATGATGCCTGATGGTTATGGATTTTTAAGAAGTAGTGACTATAATTACTTATCATCACCCGATGATGTTTATGTATCACCTTCACAAATAAAATTATTTGGTATAAAAACAGGTGATACAATAGTTGGAACTGTTCGCCCTCCAAAAGAAGGTGAAAAATATTTCGCTTTATTGAAAGTTGAAACCGTCAATGGAAGATTACCAGAAGAAGTAAGAGATCGTGTTCCATTTGATTACCTAACACCATTATTCCCATTCGAAAAATTTAATCTGTTTACGAAAACAGATAGTTATTCAACAAGGATGATGGATTTATTTACACCATTAGGTAAAGGACAACGTGGACTAATAGTAGCACAACCTAAAGTTGGTAAAACAATGCTACTAAAAGAAGTAGCTAATGCCATAGCAACAAATCATCCTGAATGCTATCTTATGGTAGTATTAATAGATGAACGTCCTGAAGAGGTTACAGATATGGAAAGAAGCGTTAAAGCTGAAGTGTTAGCATCAACATTTGATGAACCAGCGGATAAACATGTTAAAGTATCAGCCATTGCATTACAAAAAGCTAAACGCTTAGTAGAATGTGGTCATGATGTAGTCATATTATTAGATTCAATTACACGTTTAGCAAGAGCACATAATACAGTAGCCCCATCTTCAGGAAAGGTATTGTCAGGTGGTGTTGAAGCAAATGCGATGCAAAAACCAAAACAATTTTTTGGTGCTGCACGTAAAATAGAAAATGGAGGATCTCTAACAATATTAGCTACAGCGTTGATAGAAACAGGTAGCAAAATGGATGAAGTAATCTTTGAAGAATTTAAAGGTACAGGAAACATGGAATTGGTACTTGATCGTAGACTAGCTAACCGACGTATGTTCCCGGCAATTGATTTAACAGCATCATCAACTAGAAGGGAAGATCTACTTCTTGATAAAGATATCCTACAAAAAATGTGGATACTCAGAAACCACCTTGCAGATATGAATAGTGAAGAAGCAATGAATTTATTGCTGAAACAAATGAAAGGTACGAGAGACAATTATGAGTTTCTCACTACGATGAATAAATAATCATATCAAGGTTATTATGGGAGTAGAAAAGATCACAATAGAAAAATTTATTCCCCTTTCAAAAGAATTTCCCATTATTGATGTAAGATCAGAGGGAGAGTATAATCACGCGCATATACCAAATGCATATTCATTACCATTATTTAATAATGAGGAAAGAAAAATAGTAGGAACTATTTACAAGCAAAAATCAAGAGAAGAGGCAATTAAGAAAGGATTAGAAATTTTTGGTCCTAAGATGAAAGAAATGATAGATTTTGCAGAAGGGATTATTCCAAAGGATAACCCAAATAATAAAACTGTCATTGTTCATTGTTGGAGAGGTGGCATGCGAAGTGCTGGAATAGCTTGGCTATTTGATTTGTATGGCTTTAAAGTGTACACATTAATAGGAGGATATAAGGCCTTTAGAAATTGGGTCCTTGGTGTATTTAAAATCAAATTCAACTTTACTATTTTAGGTGGGTATACTGGCTCTGGAAAAACCATAATATTACAAGAGTTAAGGCGTCTAAATGAACCAATTGTAGACTTAGAAGGTATTGCAGGTCATAAAGGTTCAGCTTTTGGCAGAATAGGATTACCAATGCAACCCAGCACAGAACTGTTTGAAAATAAATTAGCCATAGAACTAGTGCAGATATCCGCTCTATATCCCAATAAACCAATATGGATAGAAGACGAGAGTCAGAGAATAGGTAATGTGAGCATCCCCCACCAATTATGGGAAACGATACGATCTAGTAGAATCAATTTTGTTAATATATCATTTGAAGAAAGACTTAATTATTTAGTAGATACATATGGTAAACTAGACAAAATAGAGTTAGAAGAAGCTATTAAAAGAATTCAAAAGAAGCTAGGTGGATTAGAAATGAAAACAGCAATTGAATACTTAAAGAATAATGATATGCATGGTTGCTTTTCAATTTTACTAAAGTATTATGATAAATTGTATAAAAAATCATTAGAAAATAGAGAACAATTGAAAACATTGTTGCAAAATTTCAATTTAGAAATTGTTGATGCTAAACAAAATGCAGAAATTTTAATTAATAGAACAAATGGATAACAAAATTAAACTTACTCAATATTCACATGGTGCAGGATGCGGATGTAAAATTTCACCAAAAATATTAGATGAAATACTACATTCTAGTTTTAGTATGCCTGATAATGATAAGTTACTTGTAGGCAATCATAGTAAAGATGATGCTGCTGTATATGATTTAGGTAACGGGAAAGCAGTAATATCAACTACAGACTTTTTTATGCCTATAGTGGATGATCCATTCAATTTTGGAAGAATAGCATCAGCAAATGCAATTAGTGATGTGTATGCGATGGGAGGAGATCCGATTTTAGCGATTGCAATTCTTGGATGGCCAATTAATACCTTACCACCCAGCATTGCGAGATTAGTCATAGAAGGAGGTAAAAGTATATGCAAAGAAGCTGGTATACCTCTAGCAGGGGGACATAGTATAGACTCTCCAGAACCAATTTTTGGCTTGGCAGTAAACGGCTTAGTTGAAATAGAGAATTTAAAAAAGAACAACACTGCGCAAAAAGGAGATGTTCTATTGCTAACAAAAAGCATTGGCGTTGGAATTTTAACCACAGCTGAGAAAAAAGGAATTTTAAAAACAGAACATGCAATATTAGCAGCTGAACAAATGATGAAGCTTAATAAAATAGGTTCATTAGTAAGTAAGCTACCATCTGTTCACGCTATGACGGATGTAACAGGATTTGGATTATTAGGACATCTAATTGAAATGACTGAAGGAAGCCATTTATCAGCAATAGTAAATTTCTCTTCTGTGCCGTTACTATGTGAGGGATTAGTTGAGTACGTACTTGAAGGGTCGGTTCCAGGGGGTACAAACAGGAACTGGGATAGCTATGGACATAAAGTTCATTTTGGAAATAATGAAAATGCAACCTACCAGAAAAATATATTAGCTGATCCACAAACAAGTGGAGGCTTATTGATATCTGTTCAGAAAGAAGGACTAGAAGAAGTAATTGCACTATTAACTGAACATGGATTGTCTAAATATACTCAACCCATTGGTGAAATAGTAGACTCTGGCTCTTTTGCCATTAATGTACTATAATTTACCTAATGCGTCTATTAACTTAGCAAATTCTTGATCCTTTTCAGTAATTATATCACCTGCATCATGTGTCGATAGCCATATTTCAACCGTACTCCATGTATTTGTCCAAGTTGGATGATGATTTATTTTTTCTGCTATCAAAGCAACTCTTGTCATAAAGGAAAAGGCAGTTGAGAAGTCATTAAATATGAACTTCTTATAAAGTGTGTTGTTATGTTGTTCCCACATGATATATTATAGTTGTAGATTATCTTTCGATTTAATTTTGTCCTGAGAAACTTCAGTCACAAGTTGGATTCCTGTAATTGATCTAAGGCGTTGTTGAAGTTTACCAAATTCCTCATCATTATAAAAATGATCTCCTTTTAAAAGCCAAATAAAATCGAGATGCTGAAGTTCCGGCAGTAAAGCTTCCCCGTCATTTTTATTACTATAAAGGAAATGCTCTGTTGCTATAGGCGTTTGAATGAATTCATATACTGTGAATGAATATGATCTTTTATTCTTTTCTAATGGAATTTGAAGATCTGCTGAAGTACGAAAATCTATGAATAATTCTTTTTCAATGTGAAAACAAAGCTGATAATTTTTTAACGTTGAAGCAATGCCTAAGATACGAGTTCCCTCGAAAAAATTATCAGACATTTGATCATCATCAAGCTTTAGTTTCATTAGAAAACAATTTCGTAAACTAATTCAGTTTCTCCACGTTGAACAATAACATGGGTTTTATCTCCTTTCTTAAATTTAGAAAGTGCTTGCATATAAGATTCAACAGAAGAGGTTTTAAAATCACCAAGTTGCTTAATAACATCTCCAGCTAAAATACCCGCTTTTTTAGCTGGACGGCCGTCTGATACTCCATCTACACGAACTCCATTTCCAGGATATGTATAATCTGGCATAATACCTAATGAAACGCTAAAACGGGTAGAAGAGCCAGAAGACTGCTCTTTGGTTTTAGTAAAGGCAATTTTCTCATGCTGCTTATCACTCTCAATTAATTGTTGAATGAAATGGATTATTTTCAATTCACCAACGTAATTAATTTTATCTGCATCATCACTTGGTTTATGGTAATCCGTATGCAAACCAGTAAAAAAGAAAAGCACTGGAATATCTTTTCTATAGAAAGATGTATGATCACTAGGGCCTGTGCCGCTTGAATCATATTTAATCACAAAAGGATTATCCTTGATGTTATCAATCAACGGTTTCCAAGAAGGAGATGTACCATAACCACCAATTGTGATAACATGTGTACTATCATTCAATCTTCCCACCATATCCATATTGATCATATAGTTTACGGTATTCAAAGCGAGAGTAGGATTCTCTGAAAAATATTTTGAACCATTTAGTCCGAGTTCTTCAGCTGAAAAAGCAATAAATAAATAATTAAACTGCTTTGATTTACTCTTGTTCAATAAGAATGCCAATTCAATAAGTGCTGCAGTGCCACTCGCATTATCATCTGCTCCATTATGAATAAGTCTTTCTCCTGTCCGCATCATTGAATTTCCATCTTCACCATAACCCAAATGATCAAAATGTGCACCTAGAACTACAGTCAGTTGGGCATGGTTATCAATATAGCCAATAATATTTTTAGAATTTCTAATCTTAGGACCTATAGCAACGTTGAATTGTAAATCGTAGGTCGAATTCAAATCTCGCAGATAGGTTTTTGCAGCAGTTTTAGTAATATACAGTGCCGGTATAGTTGTATTTTCTGATCTATCTTTTTCATCGAATGAAATAGCATCATCAATATTACCACTGTTAAATAATATGACTGCGGAAGCACCCTTTTCTTTTGATTTATTAATGAGAGTGTTAATCAAATTAGAAATATCAAAATGAGGATTATTTGCATTACTCTCCAAATCGTCTGCGATATCGATTAACCAAGGCTGATCATTTTCAGTCAATGATGGAGAAACTTGTGCTTTGATTGTTAGAGATTCTTTACTATTGGATAAGGGATAAAATTCAGTTCCAAGATTTAATACATGACCGTTCAAAATAAAATAAGATTCAGGTAGTATTTGTTTACCATCACGTACAGTGAAAGGCTGAAAGTAGGAATCATCCGTTCCTTTGGGCAAAAGTCCAATTTCCTTGAATTTGCTTGCAATAAAATCAGCTGCTAGGGCTTCACCTGGTGTTCCTGCTCTTCTACCTTCCAATTCGTCAGATGATAGGTATTCAATATTACCTTTTAAATATTTTAAAATCTCTTTATTTTCTTTTCTAGCCTTTTGAGCAAAAGAAATATTTGAGATCAAAAGAAAGACAATTAAAACCCTATACATATCCGTCATTTGAAGCAAAAATATGATACTTATTGGAGGAGAAGAGGAAACTTATTATGAAAAGATATCCTTTTTACTTTATTCGTAAATAACAGGTAAATAAATGGGGTTAACTTTGGGATATACGTAATGATAAGTAAAAAGCTAAATATCGGTTTATTGGGTAATCCTAATAGTGGAAAGAGTTCTTTATTCAATCTTCTCACAGGGATGCGCCAAAAAGTTGGGAATTTCCCTGGAGTAACGGTTGAAAAAAAAATTGGGCAGGTTGAATTACCAAATAAACGTAATTATAATGTAATCGATTTGCCTGGTGCTTATAGTTTATATCCTAGGAGAAGTGATGAATGGGTTTCTTACAAACAATTGATGACGCCAGAAGCAAATGAAGGAATTGATCTTGCCATTCTAGTAGTAGATGCAAGTAGTCTAAGGAGAAACTTGTTATATGTTTCTCAAGTAATAGATTTAAAGGTACCAGTCATTGTGGCATTAACAATGAATGATATTGCTAAAAAAAGAGGAATTACAATAGATATTGATGGACTTTCTCGAGAAATGCAGGTTCCTATAGTAGCAGTTAATGCAAGAACAGGAAAGGGGGTAGATCAATTAAAATCTACCATTTCACAATTTATTTTAAACGAGCAAGTAGGTAATGACTTTTTTAGTATTGATGAACTCGCAAAGGAGGCAATTGAGGAAATCCATGAGTTGATTCCAAATATCAGTAATTATTCAGCAATACATCATTTAATAAATCATGAAGCGTTTCATTTAGATGAAAAAACTCAAAAGGGGATTGAGGACATTGAATCGAAATATAAATTCAATCACACTAGAATACAAGCAGAAGATATACAACTCAGATATAAAAAAATAAGGCAGATTGTTCAAAAAACAGTCGAAGAAGATAGCCCTGAAAAAAAGAAACGTTATTCTGAAAAATTAGATCATTACTTTTTACATAGGATATATGGATATTTTATCATGGGAGTTGTATTGTTCATCTTATTTCAAAGTGTGTTTTGGATGGCTGAATTTCCAATGAATGGGATAGAATATGGTGTTAGTCAACTTGGTGGTTTACTTGGAAAAAAGTTACCAGGGGGGTGGGTCTCTGATCTATTAATAAATGGAGTATTAGCTGGAATTGGAGGAATATTAGTATTTGTACCGCAAATAATGATTCTATTCGGATTGATAACGTTATTAGAGGATACAGGATATATGGCAAGAATAAGCTTTCTGTCTGATCGAATTATGAGGAAAGTAGGTCTAAATGGGAAAAGTGTAATGCCAATGATTGGGGGGTTTGCATGTGCTGTTCCAGCAATCATGAGTGCAAGAAATATAGAAAATAAAAAGGAGAGACTCTTAACAATAATGGTTACGCCATTTATGAGTTGCAGTGCCAGGCTTCCTGTTTTTACGATTTTAACATCGCTTATAATTCCAAATAGAAATGTACTAGGTGTATTAAGCCTTCAAGGTCTAGTTTTGATGGGGTTATATGTGTTTGGCATCATGATAGCACTTATGGTTTCCTATGTTTTGAATCTTTTTATTAAGCTTAAAGAAAAAAGTTATTTTATACTAGAGTTACCTGTCTATAAGCAGCCTAGGTGGAAGAACATTATTATAACCATGGTAGAAAAAGCAAAAGTTTTTGTCTTTGATGCAGGACGGGTTATTCTATTAATTTCTTTAATTCTATGGGGATTAAGTTCATTTGGACCTGGTAATAAACGAGAAGAAATTAATGCACATTATAAACAAC
>CANKGM010000047.1 GCA_947481355.1 Chitinophagaceae bacterium | reverse complement strand
GAACCGCTATCCTCAATACTGTCTTATTTTCCATATACCTTAAATTGAATAAAATAAAAAGGCTTACCCTTGGCAAGCCCGAATTATAGTAAAATAACACCAAGGCCTACCTAGTTAGTAAGAAATGGTGATGAATATGTGTATTTGTAATCACAGTGCAAATTTAACCATCAAAAACATTATCGCCAAAAAACCTTCATAATTTATCAAATGAGGTTAATTTCGACCCGAATTCTAGTTTTTATTGAATTCCTTTTACTTCAAACAAATGGCCATGATAAAATCTTTTTCCAGATTCGGGACACAGATAATCCTTCTCATTTTATTGTCTACATCAATGTTAATGGCACAACCAGAAAGATGGCAACAACGTGTAAACTATAAAATGGACGTCAAAGTTGATGCCATGGCTAACCAATTTTCTGGAAAACAACGATTGGAATACTGGAATAACTCACCAGATACCCTAAAAGTGCTCTACTACCACTTATATTGGAATGCATTTCAACCAGGGAGCATGATGGATCAACGCAGTATTGAAATGGGTAAAAAACTGATTCGTGGTCGCGCTGATTGGGATGCTAGAGTTCAAGATAGAATTTCCAAATTAACCCCATCTGAAATTGGCTATCAAAATATCCATAATCTAAAGGTTAATGGTATAACACAAAAGACTACCCTATTTGAAACAATTTTAAAGGTAGACCTTTCAAAACCAATCTTACCTAAAACAAAAGCAACGATAGAACTAGATTTTGAAGCACAAGTACCTGTTCAGGTGAGAAGAAGCGGTCGAAACAATGCAGAAGGGGTGACATTTAGTATGGCTCAATGGTATCCTAAATTATGCGAATATGACTATCAAGGATGGCATCCTACACCCTATGTTGCTCGTGAATTTTATGGCATTTGGGGAGATTATGAAGTTAATATAACCATCGACAAAAAATATGTCATTGGAGGAACTGGATACCTACAAAATCCACAAGAAATCGGACATGGATATGAGAAATTTTCAAGCGTCCCTTTTAAAGAATCATCCGATAAATTAATAACATGGAAATTCAAAGCCCCTAATGTGCATGATTTTGTTTGGGCAGCAGATCCAAACTATATTCATAATTCAGTAGCTGTAAGAAAAGGATTAGTCTTGCATTCGTTTTATAAAATTGATACAGCCTCTCTTACAACGCAATTCAATAATATGTATGCGAAGCCAAAAACCACAGAAAACTTAACCGCATATAATAATAAGGCTGCAAATAGCTTAGCCGCATTTATTAGTAAATATAAACAAGAATGGGATAGTGTGTTAAGCGTTGCTGCAAAAGCATTACCCTTCATTGAAAAAACATTCGGAGAATATCCATACAAACAATATTCATTTATTCAAGGTGGAGATGGCGGCATGGAATATCCAATGGCTACATTATTAAAAGGAGCTGGCAATGGTGTTGTATTACATGAATGGATGCATACATGGTATCAAATGATCTTGGCAACCAATGAGTCACTCTACCCATGGATGGATGAAGGGTTCACCAGCTATGCTGAATCCAGGGTCAACAATTGGTTAAATGGGAACGTAGATTCATTCCCACATAAATCATCTTTTGACTCATACATCATGCTCTCAAAAAGTGAATTGAATGAACCTCTAACTACACACTCAGATCATTATAGTTCCAATATGGCGTATAGCATTAACTCTTATTCAAAAGGAGAAGTCTTTATAGAACAACTAGGCTATATAGTTGGCGCTTCAACTAGAGATAGTATTTTAATGGATTACTATAATACCTGGAAATTCAAACACCCCAATGTAATTGACTTCATTCGCATTGCTGAAAAAAGGAGTGAACTACAATTGGATTGGTATAAAGACTTTTATGTAAACACGAATAAGACGATTGATTATGGAATTGATAGCCTCTGGGACGAAGGTGGTAAAATGAAAATTCGGTTAAGAAATGTTGGAACAATGCCAATGCCAGTCGACCTTGAATTAACATTTAGAGACGGAAGTAAAGAGCAAGTCTATATTCCTCAATACCTCATGTTTGGAGGCAAAGAAAATGAAAATCCTTCTTTGAAACGAACTGTTGGAGAACCCTGGAAATGGACTCACCCTACGTATACAATTGAGGTTGACCACAAACTGTTCGACTTAAAACGAATTGAAATAGATCCACTACAAAGGACAGCAGACATTGAACGAAAGAATAACATACTTGAATTGAAATGGTAAATCGCCTTAGGGCTTAGCCTTCAAATCCAGTGAATTTGATCTTTAGGTTCTCAAATAACTCTACCAGTTGTGCATACAATAATTGCAGTTCAGCTTCTGTTTTAACAATGCTGTCATCCTCAATTTCTTTCATTAATGCATCATACCCATTAATGCCAATAGACTTTATCATTACTTTCTCACGATGAACGATTCGCTTTGCTCTAACCCAATCTTTAGATACTAAAGATTCTTTCCAGCCTACTAGTGCATATTCAATCTCCTCCAATAAGTATTCAAGCATTCTAGAAAATTGAGCAGGATCTTTTCCTGCCATTTCGAATATACTAGATACAATCCGCTTATGAATTGAATTATAATACTTGTCTTTTACAGAACCATGATCAAAGAAATCACATAGCCGATGTTGTAACGTCTTTTGATCTATAGGCTTAGTAATGCAATCAGAAAAACCCAAATTTAAAATATGATTCACTTCAGACTTAAATGCTGATGCAGTTAGTGCGATAACTGGTATTGTATCTCCATATTTTTTTTTGATGGCTACCAATGCTTCCGTTCCATCCATAACAGGCATTTGTATATCCATTAAAATGAGGTCATACTTAGCGTCTTCGATTTTAGTTAAGGCTTCTTCACCATTGCCTGCTTCATCCACAATAACTTCTAGATTGGTGAGCATCATCTTGAAAACAAATCGATTTAGTTCATTATCCTCAACCAATAAAATATGCTTTCCTTGAATTAAAGTACAATCGTCGTATGTTGATTTCTGAGTCAACAATGCCTCTGTCGCTACTTGTTCAAATGGAATAGAAACAATCACTTTAGTTCCCAATCCTTTGATACTCTCAATATTGATTTCGCCTCCCAAAAGATTAACTATTCGCTTAGTAATAGCCAATCCCAATCCTGTTCCCGTTTTCTTATGGTGACTTTTTGAGTTATGCTCCTGATAAAATTCTTCAAAAATATGCTTAATGGAATCTTCAGAAATACCAATTCCAGAATCTTCACAGATGAATTGAACTACCTGCTTATGTTCATCGGTACTCTTTAATTTAATGGTAAGTTTTACATACCCTTTATCTGTATAGGTGATAGCGTTTCCTATAATATTTATCAAAATTTGTCGAATACGTACTTCATCAGAATAAAGATGGGCATTAATTAAGGCATCATACTCTGTAATCATCTGAATACCTTTTTCCTTAGCCTTGGGATTTAAAATATTTTCAACACTTAGTTTAATATGCTCAAGATTTATGACTTCTTTTTCAATCGTCATTTTGCCAGCTTCAATTTTAGATAGATCAAGTATGTCGTTTATAATACCCAACAAGTTTTTAGCAGAATCTGTGATGTTTTTTACAAAAAAAACTTGTTGCTCAGATAATGGGGTGAATGATAGCTGTTCAGAAAGTCCTAAAATAGCATTCATTGGTGTTCGGATCTCATGACTCATGTTGGATAAAAAACCAGATTTGGCCTTTTCCGATTCCATTGCCCTATTCCTAGCCTCCACTAGACTCATCTGCAATTGCCTTGTTTGAGTAATATCGGCACAACTCCAAAGCTGTCCTTTAAATGATCCATTGATATAAATGGGTACATAATCGCGAGATAGTAATCGTCCGTCGGAGAAGTAAACTTCATCCCCTAATATTGAATCTTTTTCACCTAGTTTTTGATAAAAATGCAACCCTTGTTCTGCTTGCTTAAACAAATAGCTTGAATCAGAAATTCGTTTAATAAAATCTGCACCAATTAAATTCTCAGGTTCAACTACAATATTAAAAATTGTACAAAATTGTTTGTTAACAAAAATGATGGTACGATTTTCATCTTCCAACAAAATCCCCTTACCAAGGTTATCCATCAAATAAGCTATTCGAGAAGAATTTAGCTGAAATGGATGCTGCTGACAAATACAAATGAGGTTATCGTCTGGAATTTTAGTCAGCGATATATGTTTCCGTATTGTCTTTTCTTCTTTAGTGAGCAAAATGGCCTCACCTGTCCAACTCCCTTTTTCCAAAACAAGTGGTAGTATATTATTCTGAAGTCGTTCTGCGTATTCTGGAGAAAATGTGGTTGTCCAAGGCTTACCAAGGATCTCATCAGGACGTTCATGGCCTAGAAACAAGGTATATGGCTCATTTAAATAATAATATTTGCCTTGTTTATTGATCAAGGCAACGCCATCGCTGTATAATTCCTCGTTATTGTTGATTAGGTTGGTGTTTAACATAAGGATAGTAAATGAAATTAGCTTAAACAAAAGGAACAATCAGCGTATATATACGCTGAAAAAATGCTTTTTTCTTGATTACTACGAACTAGTTACACGAATAGCAAGGATACAACTAATAAAAAGCAAACCCCATGTTTAGGTAGATGAGATCGAGCTGAAAGGATGAATTATTTCAGCTTAATACCATATAATACAATAGTAAGATAAATGTAACCATCTATCATGCTCCAGTCAACATATATTCTTGTGGTGCACGACCAGTTATTTGACGGAAACTCAAAAAGAAGGAGGTATATGACGTGAAGCCTACTTCAACAGCTAAGGAATCAAATGTTTGCGTGTTTAAATATCCACTTTTAATTAAACTCAATGCATCATATACGCGGATGATTTTTTTAAAATCAGCGAAACTTTCCTTGCTATGGTACTTGAAGAGATATAAAATATGAGAGGATGGAATCTTTATCTCTTTAGCAAGGTCTTCTATTGAGACTTCTCCATTCCTCAAAAACTTATTAAAAATAGTAGCTTCTTCTATCCTGTGAAAATGATCCCGTAAATATGGATTTATTTTTGAAGTCAGCCGTTGATCCTTAGGATTTGTAATCGCTTGAGTTTCCTTAAAAGACCAAATATTGTCCATGGCTAAATTCGGAGTGGCAATTAATTCTATCTTATTACTGAGAATATCATACCCATACAAAATCTTAGGAGTCACTAATATTTTAATTAGTAATCCTACCCAAATAGTTGAACTTACTAGCAACGAGGAAGACTGTGATTTAATCACATCATAAAAATTATACAGGATTATTCTGAATAAAAAACTCAGTACTAAAAGGCATGAGCAGATATACAAAAACACAGCCCACCTATAAATAACCTGATCTTGCTCGGCAAATCCGAGTATGCCTTTTGGTCGATTCCATACATGCTTATGTAAAATCTTAAAGGTAAGGATGCAATAAAAAATGGCAATCATACCGGCACTTGCTGCATAGGTCATCCTAACTAGAGGCTTGTACTGTTCATCAACAAATTGAATTAACAAAAAAATAAACATTAGCAAAAGGGGTGAAAAAAAGTGGAAATAATTGGATTTCAATTCATTAGACTTTAACACTAGGCCTCTAATATATAAGTAGAAACAAACAATACTCATTGTTCCTAAAATATCTAATCCGTTGATCACGGTATGGGTAAACGGTGTTTGATAAAATACGCTTATTGCATGAAAGAAGTTACGAGAGGCAATAATTCCGATGGGGATCTGCAAAAATATATTTACGCTGGAAACCTCACGGTATTTTGAATTAATGATTATCAAAATAAGAAAGCCTAAAAAACTGACAATCATATATAAAAAGTAACTAGCCATTATAAAACTGTTTCAGAAAGAATAAATTGAATATGGTAGGGTAAATATAAAGAAGAAAGATAGTAAAATTAACTATTCTTAAAACACCAATTTCTCCATTATGAAGTTTTAAAAAAGCTAGAAATGAATTGTAACCAGATAAAAAGAGACTTTAAACTAAAAATAAAATATACCTGCCAAAATGGTTACTTAAAAATACATTACAAGTAACAGAAATTAGTTTTACTTATTTACAAAACATTGATTTTCAATATACAATATTGTAAACCTGTTATTTAAAACATAGATTGACGACAATTTATATATTACTTTATTTTATAATTTGTTCGACTAGTATCCAATGAACAAGTTTTTCGTATGTTTCAAAATCATTGGAAACAGTTTCAAATATGTAGGAAAAACTAACTGCCAATTTGAAAGTAGCAAACTTCTACACTTTCCTTTGTTAATTTTATATAACAAAACATAAATTTTCTCAACATGATGGAATTAAGACAGCAAATCGACTTAGAGAATTTTGAACTCCAACGGAAAAAAATAAGTGGAAAATGGAAGTCGATCATTCTTTGGTTAATGCTCAATAGGCCTCTTAAATTCAATAAAATAAAACAATTGTTGCCCAAAATCAGCAGCAGAATGTTATCTCAATGCCTTAAAGAAATGGAAACTGATGGCCTGATTTATAAAACTGAATCCAATCAGTACATACAAACATCAATTGGAGGTGAAATATGTGATATTTTAATCCTACTCAATAAAACTGTATCGAAATTGTCTTCTCAGGCAGCATAACATAATAAGTTGCCAGCTCAAAAGGAATAAATCAACTAGCTAATCGTTTATTTTCTAATTGGATGTACCTTCATACTGAAGGAATACTTCTACTAGAATGAGCAGCAACATAAATCTCGATAATACAGAAAAGGCATTTGCCTACAAATCTGACAGATTGCTAAAAAAAGCAAGATTTCTTTTCAGTTGCATGAAATCAGCAGCCCTAGTCAAACTTGCCACAAAAATTACTCCCTGGCTGATCAAGAGTGGATTTCCAATAAAAAAGCTGATTCAAAAGACCCTTTTTGAACAATTTGTAGGGGGCCAAACACTTGAAGACACTGGAATGGTAGCTAGTACCCTATCGAAATTTAATGTTCAGGTCATTTTAGACTTCGGTATTGAAGGCGGAGAAAAAGATGATCACCACTATGATGCTGCTGCAGAACAATTTAAAAAAGTTATCTCCTACGCATCGACTCAACCAAATATTCCTTTTATAAGCATCAAGATTACAGGCTTAACCTCTGTCGCTCTGCTCGAAAAACTGAATTCCCCTCTCACCTACTTTGAAAAAAATCAAGATCTAATCCCCCTTGAAACCCGAATTAACGAGCTACCGAATGAGGAATTGCATAAATGGAACAAATTATTGGATAGAGTAGATTCTATTAGTCAGCTTGCGGCTGAAAAAAACATCGGACTGATGATCGATGCAGAAGAGTCTTGGATACAAGAGCCAATCGACTTTATGGCCGAATCGTTGATGAAAAAGTACAACAAAGAAAAAGTAATCGTATATAATACCATTCAGTTATATCGCCAAGATCGATTGAACTTTCTTAAAAACAGCTTCAAACATGCTCGTGAAAACAAGTACATCTTAGGTATAAAATTGGTACGAGGTGCATACATGGAAAAAGAGAATAAGCGCGCTCAAAAATTAGGCTATGCTACTCCAATACACCTCTCTAAAGAAGCAACTGATGTTGATTTCAATCATGCAGTAGAATTTTGCTTAACCCAACTAGAGTTCATTTCAACCATCATTGCAAGCCATAATGAATCGAGTAACTTATTGGCAACAGACCAATTAATTAACCTATCGATTCAACTCAATGACCCGCATGTCCATTTTTCACAACTATTTGGAATGAGTGATAACCTGACATTTAATTTAAGTGATGCCGGTTTTAATGTATCCAAATACCTTCCCTTTGGTCCAATAGAGGAAGTCATTCCTTACCTCATGAGGAGAGCAGAAGAAAACAGCTCTATTTCGGGACAAACCACACGAGAACTTAACCTAATCAATAAGGAGTGCACTAGACGCCAATTGTAAAAAAGCAACCCCATTTATTATCATTACGTATAAATACCGAAGGGATTTGAATAAATTCACGTTAAGTAAGGAAATTTTACCACTCCTTTTATGATGAAAACATAGAATCGGTGTAATTTTAATAAAATCTACATAAACCGATGTACGGCATTATAAATCAATCGATACAGCAATTAATTATAACTGAATTTGGGGAAGAAACATGGCTGAAAGTAGTACAAGAATCCAAATTAGATACTACTGATTTCGAAAATCATGAAGTATATGATGATACGTATACTTACGCATTGGCAGAAGCCGCTGCTAAAATTCTAAATACAGATATCAATACTATATTAAATCGATTTGGTGAGTTCTGGATTATGGACATTTCAATAAAAAAATATCCAGCACTAATGTATGGCGGAGGAACTACTTTAAAGGAGTTCATGAACAACTTACCCAAATTTCATAACCGCGTTGCCCTATCTTATCCAAATTTAACTGCTCCAGAATTTAAGGTTATTGACGATGGCAACAATTTACAAATTGAATACCACTCCCAACGAGATGGTCTAACACCGATGATGAATGGTATGCTCATTGGACTTACCAAGATGTTTAACCAAGAAAAAGTAGTAGTTGAATTAATTTCCAACAAAGGCGAAAACGGTCTTACTTATGACCTTTTTAGAATGACATGGAGTTGAATACCAACATATCCAATGAGCTACAATTAACTGCTAGTAAACTAGAGAAGCTATTTCCTTTTGCCTTCTCATTTGATAAAAATTTATCTATTCAATTTTTAGGGGTTTCGTTAATAAAAATACTCTCACAAACAAAATCTGAAAACCCCTATTTTTCTGATCTATTTCAACTCCTTAAACCAACCATCGATAGTCATATAGATTTTGATGAAATAGTGAAAATAGAAAGTCAATTTAGTATTTTAAAAATTAGAAATGTTGACAAAGCATTTTTAAAAGGTCAATTTGAACTAAATGAGGAATCAGGACTTATCACTTTTTTAGGAACATTATGGATTGAAGAATATGAAAAGCTACGAGAATTAGGATTATCATATTCAGACTTTCCTGCATTTGATCCTATTTTTGATATACAACAACTTCGAGCTGTTTTAGAAAACGAAAAGGAAGATCATCGTAAGATAAAAAATGAGCTTGATATAATCAATCACGCATCAGAACTCTTTTTAATTCTTCACCCTAGTGGGCTTATTAAAAAAGCATCAAAAAGAAGCTTATCTCTTCTTGGCTATAAACCCAATGAATTAATTGGAGTTTCACTACAAAGCCTTTTGGAAGATACACATTCAATTAACATAAAAAATGAAATAAAAGAAATCATACAGCATCAAAAAAAACGAGAACTTTTAACGTCTTTAATAACTAAGCATAAATCGATTATTCCAACTGAAATTTCACTAGCATTAGCACAATCAAGCGATAGTGAATCTAGCTTAGTAGTCATAATAAAAGATATCACTGAAAGGTTAAAGGCAAACGAAGAAATCACCAATTTAGCATCGCTTCCCAACGAAAATCCGAATCCTATTTTTCGCCTAGATAATGAAGGAAAAATTATATTTAGGAATAAAAGTGCTTATGAAATCGAAGAGCTAGAGTATAAAAACAATTTCTATTCAATTCAAGAATTTTGGACAAGCTTTTTTAAAGACAAAGAAAATGAATCGGTTACACATGTTGAAACAAAGGCAAATGACAAACAAATTACCTTTCAAATTGTAAACAGAGCAGCCAATAATCAAAAAAACATTTACGGCTACGATAATACCATACGCCATCAATATGAACTTTTAGCTCAAGAAAATTTTAACCGACTCAACAATTTCTTAGAAGCCACAAATGATATTTACTATATTTTTTATCATTTAAACCCATCAAAAAATTTCTATACATCTCAATGGCCACTATTCTTTGGATTCAACCCAACAGAATCAGAAATTTGGAAGGAAAAAAGAAATGGAGTTGACCCAGAATTTTTAGCAATTTATGATGAAGCAATTCACGAACTACATGTTAGTGGATCAATGCATGTAAAATACAAATTAAAGAATAAAATAACAGGTCACTCGCGCTGGATCTTAGAAGAAGCAAAAATCAAATTTGATTCTCTTCTAAATGATGAAATTATTTCAGGCAGAATGACAGACATTACAGTTAGCGAACACTACCAGGTTCAAATCAAAGAGTCAGAAGATCGCTTTGAACTGATTACCGAATCTATGCCGGTAATGATTTGGGTTTCAAATGAAAATAATAATGTAGTATATACCAATCAGTCATCAAGAGACTTTTTTGGAATTGATTTGAGGAACATAAAAAGTGCTGAAGAATATGCTACATATATTCATCCAGACTATAAACATATTGCAATCGATGATTGGGCTATAAAAATCAATTCAAAAATAAAATGTCAAGCTCAATACCTAGCAAAAAATAAAAATGGCGAATACCGATGGATGAATGAAATCGCTGTGCCTAGGTTTAATCAAAATGGTAGCTTTTTAGGCTATATTGGATGTTGCTTTGACGTCACTGAGGAAAAGCATCTCCTCTATAAAGTAGAAGAAGAGAAAAGAAAATTTGAGTTAATTTCTACTCAATCAGCAGACATTATCATGCTTTTGAATGAAGAGGGATTAATTGAATATGCTTCACCTTCCATCGTTAGAATTTTAGGATTTCAAGAAAACGAACTTATAGGAAATAAATTTTCAAGCCTACTTGAACATTCCAAGAATGAAATAATAAAAGAATTAAACGAAAATCAAAAAACAAATCGAGTATCCAGCTTTCAAATGAAAGACTCGAAAGGCCAATTGAGATGGATTGAAGCATCATCCAATACGTTCACAGAATCTAATCTTGATACCCAAAAAATAATCATTCACCTGCGAGACATTAACGAGCAATACACAGCTCAATCTATGTTGATTGAAAATGAAGCCAAATACCGAAATCTATTCTCTAACATGAATCTTGGTATTATG
>CANKGM010000046.1 GCA_947481355.1 Chitinophagaceae bacterium | reverse complement strand
TTTTTGTAGCAATTACTTTGTTAAGCATACTACTTTTAAATGTAATAAAGATTCAATTGCTAAAAAGAAAGTATGATGTGACTAAAATGGATGGGTTTGATTTTGTTAATACCAATGAAGACAATGCGCCTTTCTCTTTTTTGAATAATTTATTTTGGAAGCAATCCATTTCATTGCAAGAAGAGGGAGGTCAACAAATCTTTAAACATGAAATTACCCACATACAACAAAAGCATACCTGGGATAGAATATATTGTCAAATACTTACTTCAATATTTTGGATGAATCCATTTAATTGGGTTATTCAAAAAGAGTTAGTTACCATTCATGAGTTTATAGCAGACGAAGAAGCAGTTGGTAATAGTAATGTAGAAGCGTTTGCTAAAATGTTATTACAGACCCATTACGGCAACCATTTTTTAAACCCAATACATCAATTTTTTTATTCATCAATTAAACGACGATTAACTATGTTAACAAAATCAACCAACACAAAATACTCCTACCTAAGAAGGGTAATGGTATTACCCATTTTAATTGCAACTGTTTGTTTAGTATCTATTAAGGTAAATGCAACAGAAAGAATTGAAAATGAAGTAAATGAAATTCAAAATACTATTGATATATTAGTGAGTGATACTACAAAGCCAAAAAAGATAACGCCTCCAACCCCGCCAAATCCTCCAACCCCTCCAACTCCTCAAACTCCTCAAATTCCTCCAACTCCTCAAACTCCACACAAGGTTAAGTCACCTACAACTAGAAGTTATAAGAACAAAACTAAAATTGATCAAGGAATAGCAAAAGCTGTTCAAGACAAAGCTACAATTGATCAACAATTAGCTAAAATTGATCAAAGCAAAACTCAACTTGATCAACAAATAGCTCAACTTGATCAACAAATAGCAAAAGTGGATGTACAAAAATCAAAATCTGATCTAATAGAATCTTTAGCTGTTCTAGAAAAAGCAAAAGCTGCTGTAGAAAAGTCAAAAGCTGATCTAATAGAGTCTAGAGCTAATCTAGAAATAGCAAGAGTGGATGTAGAAAAATCAAAGGCTGACCTAATAGAATCTAGAGTTAATCAAGAAAATAGTGCCAAGGTATTAATTAAACCAGCTTATTATTTAGATGGAGTTAGAATTACTGAACAAGAAATGAAAGCCATACCTTCTAATGATATAGCCTCAGTAGAAGTTTGGAAGGGAGAACAAGCAATAAAAAAATATCCTAAAGAAGGTAAAAATGGGGTAGTTTTTATCACCACTAAAAAAGCAAATAAAGATACCCTTCAAAAATAATTGGTGGGTTCTGTCATTCAAAGAATACTAATTGACTTTATTAAATACTGTCTTCCAGGAACGCTCGCGATCCCATATATTTGATTTTGCAATGGATTGAATAGTAATAGAATTATCGTCATTACTCAAGGTCCAAACCTCTGTAACGTTAGTAAATGCTTTTTTCATAACATTTACATGGTAAGGAGTAGCAGCCATAAAGTATACAATTGATTTAATTGTAATAGTTTGTCCATCAGCTGACAACTTTAGCGTAAACTTCTTTTCGTTTCCTTGGCCATGATTAATTTGACCTTCTTTTCCGTCAAATGCTAGTTTCTCCGGACTTGTAGACTTCGTTGAGCTAGGCAAAGGATTTGGCGTTTCTATGACTAGAAAATCTGCCTGCTCAGCTATTTTCATTGTTTCAGAATTCATACGGTCACCCTCGACGTATGAGCAAACAATATTTCCACCCATACCTATCGATTGGTTGGATTTCCATTCGCCAGAAAAGTTAGCACGATGAACTTCATTTTTTTGTTGAGCTTGTACCGAAAAATAAATTACTCCAGTTAAGAGAATAATCAGGCTTGACAAAATGTATTTAGTATTTTTCATAATTTTTTTTAATCCTTTATGGGTAGATAAAGGTACACCATATCTGTTAATTACTTTTCGTCCTAAATACCTATTTGAGGAATACATCTGTCAAATCGCCTGATTTTAGTTTTTAGATCTTAATGTGTTGCTAATCATCAGTTTAGTTTCATTGAAAAATTATACGTAACACTTATCTTACTTGTTGCTTTTCCATCATCCATTTAAATTTTATCTTTGCATCAATTATGTGGAAATTACTTGGTTTGGTAACAGCATTATTTATCTGTTCCACAACATTGGCGCAAAAGCCCAGTTCAGGAAAATTGAAGGTTTTCATCGACTGTAGAGTAGGTTGTGACTTTAGCTATTTTAAATCTGAAATTAGCATCATCGATTTTGTACGGGATAGGGTTGATGCAGATGCCTATGTGATGTTGACCGCCCAACGTATGGGTGGAGGCGGAGTAGAGTATAAACTTAACTTTTATGGACAAGGCATTTATAAGGAGTATACTGATACACTAATGTTTACTACAGAGCCGAATGCCACGGCTATAGAAGTTCGTAAAAGTCTTTTGCAGTACATCATGTTAGGATTCTCTCCGTTAATTGTTAAAACGACTTATGTATCAAGGTTTGAAAAGGATATAAAGAAGCTAGATGATTCAAGTTCGACAGCCAAGGTAAAGGAAATAAAAGACCCCTGGAATTTCTGGGTATTTAGCGTAGCCGCAAGAGGACAATTTAATGCAGACCAAGTATATAAAAACAGTGTATTTGGTTCGGACTTATATGCAGGTCGAGTTACCCAAAAATTAAAAGTTGGAATATCCTTGAATGGAAGCCTAAACAATTCTTTCTATAATTATGATGCCACTCAATACACCGTAAAAAATAGCAACTATCGTCTTTACCATACACTTGTAAAATCGTTTAGCGATCACTGGAGCTACGGCTACCAGACTATTATTTCAAACAGCACGTTTGATAATTACAAGCTTAAACTCTCCTTTAATCCTGCTATAGAATACAACGTTTTTAAATATAACGAAGTCAATAATCGTTTTTTCGTTTTGCGATATGGGGCTTTCGGAAGCCGCAATGATTATTATGATACAACCATATTCAACCTCATTAAACAATCTTATCTAGGACATCGATTCTCAGGTGCCATAACATTAAATAAGAAATGGGGAACTTTTAATGGCGGCCTTTTTTATGCTAACTATTTATACGACTGGGCGTTATATACCACGGGGCTTAATGCTAATACGGATGTGCGAATAGGAAGTGGGCTATCCTTTTTTGTAAATTTAAATGCAAGTATTGTTCACAACCAAGTAAATCTAGTTAAGGGTAATATTACCGAACAGGAATTGCTTACTAGGCAGCGACAACTTGGGTCTACCTTCAATTATAATACATCCTTCGGTCTTGCTTATCGATTTGGTAGCATATTGAATAATTTTGTGAATCCTCGTTTTGAAGGATATGGGGGGTTTTAAATTACAACTCATAATCTTTTCATAATTCCATTTTATCATTACTGAATGCGGTATAACTAAAACACGTGTGCCCTGTTTATTTAACGTAAATTCATATCTGTAAGGATTTAATGATCTCTATAGCTAATTATAATTGAAAAGATCTTTTGGGTAACATCGATTATCTTAATTGGTTAACCTGATTTTTTTAAATCACTTAAATCGATCTCTATAAAGTGATTTTTTGTTATTATTTTGAGAAATAATAATCTTATAGCAATGAAAAAAGTATTCTTCATTCTCGCCATCTTATTCTTACCTGCAGGTATTCTAATTGCTACTTCTACTTTTGCACAGCCCTTTTCAGGTAATCAAATTGACTCCTTAGTGTCATTAACCTTGAAAACGTTTAATGTTCCTGGTATTTCAGTCGGTGTAATCAAAGACGGAAATTTAATTTATGCTAAAGGATATGGCATTGCAAACCTACGTACTGGGAAAAAAGTGGATGAGTATACGCTTTTTGGAATTGCTTCCAATAGTAAATCTTATACAGCAGCGGCTTTGGGCATGTTAGTGGATGAAGGGAAAATTAAATGGGATGATAAGGTTACCGACTATATTCCTGAATTCAAAATGTATAATCCCTACGTCACGGAGGAATTTACCATACGTGATTTACTTACACATCGAAGTGGCCTAGGCTTAGGGGCGGGAGATTTAATGATGTTTCCAGATCAAAGTGATTTTACAAAAAAGGATATCATTCATAATTTACGATACTTAAAACAAGTTTCTAGTTTTAGAACAAAGTACGATTACGATAATAATTTGTATATCGTTGCAGGAGAAGTACTTGAGAGGGTATCGGGTATGAGCTGGGAAGATTTTATTGAAAAGAGAATAATGAAACCACTTGGGTTCAAAAATAGTGCTGCTTCTTTAACCAGATTGCCGGATAATACAAATATAATCAAGCCCCATGCACCGGTAAATGGAAAAATTGAAGCCATCGATATTGATTGGAGTGAATCAGCAAACGCGGCAGGTGGTATCTGGAGTAATATTATTGATGAAAGCAAGTGGGTGATCATGCAAATGAATCACGGGAAATATGGAGATGGACTGAATAAAAGATTATTCAGTGACGAGGTACATGAAGAAATGTGGAGCCCACAAACCATCATTGGTGCTAAAACCACAGTTCCATATAATACCCATTTTGCCTCATATGGATTAGGCTGGTTTTTGAGTGATGTAAAAGGGTACAAACAAGTTACGCATACAGGAGGGCTAGCAGGTATAGTTACACAAGTAGTTATGTTACCAGAGATTAATTTGGGAATTATTGTTTTAACTAATCAGCAATCAGGAGCTGCATTTAGCGCAATAAGCAATTCAATCAAGGATAGTTACTTAGGCGTAACTGGATATGATTGGGTGAAAATATATGCTGAACGTGTCGCGAAGGGTGAAGCAGAAGCTAAAAAAATTAACGATGAGGTTGCTGCAACCATATCGGCTCAACGTAAAAAAAATGCAATTCCATTTAGCATAGAGCCATATATGGGTAAATATACCGATCCTTGGTTTGGTGAAGTTGAAGTGTCCATTAAAGATGGTAAACCTTGGTTTGCCTCAAAAAGATCACCGAAGCTTTCCGGGGAACTATTTCCATATAAAGGAAATACATTGATCGTTCGTTGGAATGATAGAAGTATGGATGCAGATGCCTATGTGATGTTTAGCATTGATAAAGATGGCAATCCATCAGGCATAAAAATGAATGCTATTTCTCCTCTTACGGACTTTAGTTTCGATTTTCAAGATCTAGATTTTAAGAAGTAATTCAGTTTTAGTTGATTTTATATATGACTATTATAAGTAGAATAAATGTCTAAAATAATATAAGCACCAATAAAATTTAAAGTACTATCTAAATGACTAAAATCAAGCTGCTAATATCTTTTTTAATGACAAGTCAATTGATCTTTTCACAGCAATGGATTGATTATGCGTTAACGCCTCGTGGAGATACCATCAACAGAGTAGATAAGCAGAAAATGAAACAGGGACCATGGTCTTTGCATTATGAACAGGTTCGAGGAGAACCAGGCTTTGATGAAGAAGGTTACTTTGAAAACGATAAAAAAGAAGGTGTTTGGAATAAGTATAGTTTGATGGGGGATTTAATCGCTAAAGAGTTTTATAAGTTTGGTTATAGGGATGGCAAACAACAATACTATACATCGCTTGGTGTTTTACAAAGAGAGGAGAGTTGGAAAGCAGTTAATCCTAAAAATCCGTATGATACTATTTTGGTTCCAGAATTAGATCATCCTGATGTTATGATTGAAAAAATCATAAAGCATGAATCTGCTGAAGTGAAAAATGGAACATGGACATATTATAATAGTTCAACAGGGGCAGTTGTAAAAACAGAGAAATTTATTTTTGGCCAAGTAGACAAAGGTCAGATAACAAATCTTGATACAAATCGAAAAATAACCTCAAATAAAGATCCTTTACCTCCTGTAAAGCAAATTCCTAAAGAAGTCAAACAGTGGAATAAAACAAAGAAACCGAAGGGTGGGGGATAATACTGCTTTATCAGTTTACCGTAGGGTAGATATTAAATTATATCAATTCCAAATCCCGCATTATTGTTGATATGCATATAACCATCTATTATTTCAAATCCTCCAGTCACTATATCTTCAGCTAAATCAAAGCTTCCATCGAGATCAAGATATTTTGTATTTGGGCAACTATACGCTACATGAAGTGCAGCCGTAATACTGATAATGCTTTCATCATTACATCCCCAGAATAAATCTATGGAGGAAGCTTGGGCAATGGTGGCAATTTCTCTAGCACCTAATATGCCACCGCATTTCATGAGTTTGATATTGAATATGCCATATGGTGCATCTGTCGAGGAAAGTGATAGCGCTGCATGTGCGTTTTTCAAACTTTCATCTGCGGCTAGTTTTTTTCGGTCAGTTTGTTGAAGCTTCAGTAGTTCTTTATCAAGCCCAACTTTTAAAGGTTGTTCTATCAATTCAATAGTGTAAGGTTGAATTGATTTTATAAACCATGTCAATTCATCGAATGTATACCCTTGATTGGCGTCTACACGAATGATAAAATAGTCGCCAAATAGTTCATATAACTTGATGATTCTTTCTAGGTCGACTTCCGGATTAATGCCAGTTTTCACTTTTAAAATCCTAAATCCCATTTTTTTATATTCCAATGCTTGGGCCAGTGTTTCTTGCACATCACAAATGCCAATCGTAATGGATGTTGGCAGTGATTTTATCTTTTGTCCATAGAATTGGGCAATAGGTAGTTGAATGTATTTCCCAAATGCATCATGAAGCGCAATATCAATAGCCGCAATAGTTCCGGGAAACTGTTGAAATTGCATAGTTGCCTCATATATCAATTCATTGAATTGCCTAATATCACGACCGACAAATGATTGAACAAAATCTGTTTGTAAATTGATGCTGGTTTGTTGAGTGGTTTCACCTACTACATCTTCCGAGGGACTACCAGATCCATAGCCAATTATTCCGTTTGCTAACTCTACTTCTAAAAAAGCAAGTGAAACGTCATAATACGTATTATAGGCAATGGTATATGGCTTTTTGAGTCGAACATTTTTTAGATAAGATCTAATCGCCTTTATTTTCATGGTTTAGATTTATTACTTTATTAGATTTTTAATGACGGGTATCATTTTATCAACTCCTTCTAAAATCGGCAGTAAAACTGGGATATTTAATTTTAGTGCATATTCAGCTTGCAATGCAAATGCTTCTTCACGAGAACAATCTTCTGTGTGGATAGCCACTGCTATTACTCTTGAGCCTAGCTTTTCTATAAGTTCTATTTCAGATTCAACAGTTGGAATAGGCCCCCAATGTTCTTCATAGTCGAAGTATTTTCGTTTAGGCGCGAATAGCAGAACAACATGTTTTGCATTACCTGATATCATTAATTCTGATCCGCAGGGTCCACTCGGATTTCGAAGGGCTGATTGGCCTTCTAGAAAAATGATATCTGCATTCGTTTCTTTCCAACATGTGCATATTGCATGTTCAAGTTCCCCAGATACAAAATCGTTTAATGTGGAGTCAAATATAAATCCATATTTTCCACCTTGCAACCATCCTGTTTGACCAGTGTAAATCATATGGGCATTGATATTTTCAGATTTACATGCTTGTGTTAGCAATCGAGCAGTTGTTCTTTTGCCCATGGTACAGTCCATACCAATAACACCTATAATCGGTGCAGTTACCTTAAATATTTCACCTGTCCAGAAATGCAATTCATCTCTAGATTTTGGTTTTCTTACATCAATGAGTTTAATATTTTTTTCTTTGGCCAATGAAACTAAATCGGTTTTATCATTTAAGAATTCATGCAAACCATTGATAATTGATATTCCAGCCTGAATGGCTTCTGTTATTGTACCAAGCATAGTTAACGGTAAGCGACCTCCTACAGTGGCTACTCCAATAATCAGGTAATCAATCTTATCCAATTTAATAATAGCATCATGCAACGTTCCAAGAATCGGAATATTTCTATGATGACCATCCAGTAATTCTCCTGCATCATTGCCTGCAGTATCAATGGTGTCAATTACTCCTATAATCTTAAAACGTTCAGTGCCTCTTATTAATCCATGTGCTGTTTTGGCATCAGAGGTTTTGAAAAAACCATTAGTAAGCACAACTGCATTATTCATATTTTCTATTTAATGAATTATATTTTTTGCAAAACTAGCCTATCTTTTTATTAGCATACCAGGATATTTCCCAGTCGATTTATTATTCTTATAAATTAATTGTCCATTTATCCAAACCATTTCAATTCCTGTGGAGAGTGCCTTACTATTTTCAAAAGTTGCATTATCTATAACGGTGTCAGGATTGAATAAAACTAAATCTGCATAATTGCCTGCTGCTATAACTCCTCGTTGTTTAATGCCAACATGTTCTGCAGCCAATTGAGTCATTTTATGAATGGCAGTTTCTAAGTTCATTAGATGTTCTTTCCTTACATATTTCCCTAAAAACCTTGGATAAGTGCCATATCCCCTTGGATGACCACCGCCAATTCCATCTGAGCATATATTTGTATGCGGCCATTTAATAAAATTATTTATGTCCTGATCATCCATGGATTTTGCTGTTATTGCCTCTATAGTATGGCTAAAATTTGGATTATTTATTTTAAAATCTGATGCTATTTTAATTAAGCTCATCAATGTTACAGCAGGTTCTTCTTTACGTTCATCAGCAATTAAAGCTAATGTTTTGCCTTTGTAGCTAGGAATCGGTACGTAATTTACCAATACAGAATTGTTTGCATCAAAGAGCTGATCTACTGCAAATCGAGCGCTTTTTAAATCGGTATAATCTCTTTTAGGAAATAAAACTTTCATGGTTGCATTCCAATGTGCATAAGGATAAACATCTGCTGTGATATCAATCCCTTCATTTCTTGCCTTATCTAATTTTTCTAAGAGGATGTCAGACTGTTTCCACTTGTCTTTCATGCTGATCTTTAAATGGGAAATTTGAACAGGCATATGTGTCACTCTGCCAATCTCAATAATCTCATCAATGGCTTCATTTAGTGTAATGTCCTCACTTCTAATATGACTCATGTATCGAGCATGTTGTCTTGCTGCTATTTTAGCTAATGACATCACTTCCTCCTTACTTGAATAAAATGCTTCTTCGTATTCTAAGCCCGTAGACAAACCAAGTGAGCCCTTGCCTAATTCATTATCAAGCAAAACTTTCATTTTTTCAATTTCTTCTGGCTTTGCTTGCCTCAATAAATTATTTTCTCCCATCACCAACTCTCTAAGTGTTGTTTGTCCCGTATAGGTGGCTACATTTACCGCAACAGATTGATGCTTAAAAAAATAATCAAGCGTGTCCATTGCATAACTCTCACCATCTTGCCCTATTATAATAGTGGTAATGCCTTGGTTGGCTGTTGCTAGTGCACCCGGGTCTTTTGCTAAATTGGAATAATGGTGGCTATGGGTATCAATAAATCCTGGGCATAATATCAGTCCTTTGCCCTCAATAACTTGTTCACCTTTTATCGGTTCAAGCTCCCCAATTGCAGAAATTTTATCATCCTGTATCCTAACGGATCCTTCATATGCTATACCTCCCGTACCATCCATGATTTTTACATGACGAATGAGCTGACTGCGCTGAATTGTAGAGTTTGTTTGTTTTGTTTGCGCTGACAAATCCTGCGCTGTCATGCTTAGCATCAACAACAGCAAAGCATTTAATAACGTTGAACGCATTTTTATTGATGTTTAAATATTTTTTGTGATTATTTGTGCTATAAAATTTAATTGAAGTACCGCATTATTTCATTCGAAATAAGTTCATGTCCCTTTTTATTTGGATGATTTACTTGCGACATCATAGAGGGGAGTGGTATTCCAGCTTCAACTTGTTTCTTAAATATACCATAGCTATCAATGAGCCCAACATTAAATTCTTTAGCTAACTCAATAATTTGATCTGCATGCTGTTGAAGCTCAGTATGGGTGTCTGAAATATCATCGCGTTGGTCTGGAGAAGGGGTAAGTAAAATAACTTTGCAGTGTTTATTAAGCGCGTCTCTTATCATGGCAGACCATGCCTTTTTTGCTTTAGATAATCCGATTCCTCTGTCATTTAACGCATAGTCGATAAATACAACATCAGGATGATGACTTAATACATCTTTTCTAAATCGTTTTTGTCCATGTTCTGAATTCTCACCACCAATGGAAGTATTGATCACATTTATGACTGCAAGTGGATAGTTCGTTTTTAATTGGGCTAATACCTGCATAGGGTAGGCATCCATGGTATTAACTACAGGTGTTTTAAAATAACCTGCTGGAACTGAATGCCCATGAAAAACCAAGTTGATTGTTCTGTTGGCTGGCCATTCTTTTTTAAACTCATTTTTTATGTCAGTAAGGTAATCTTCAAATGCTGCGACATCCGGTTGATTGGTTGGACACCAAGAAATCAACATCGCCATAAATAAACAGGTTAAAACAGATTTCATGCATTCTTATTATACTTCGAATATAAATTATTTAGACAGTATTAAGTGCACTTATAATGGACTTCTGGTATTGGATAAATTAAAAAGTCCTGATCATCGATCAGGACTTTTATATAGAAGTTTTGAGCTTAGTTTAGATTGAGTTAGCGCGAATAACATTCAATGCGCCACCAGCTTTAAACCATTCAATTTGTTGTTCATTATAACTATGCAACACTTCCAATGTTTCAGTTGACCCATCTTGATGGTTTAATACAAGTTCAAGGGGCTTACCTGGGGTAAAGCTTGTCAACCCAATGATATCGATGTTGTCGTCTTCTTGAATTTTAGTGTAATCTTCTTTATTCGCAAATGTCAACGCCAACATTCCTTGTTTTTTCAAGTTTGTTTCGTGAATACGTGCAAACGATTTTACCAATACTGCACTTACACCTAGATGCCTAGGTTCCATGGCAGCGTGTTCTCTTGAAGATCCTTCGCCATAGTTCTCATCACCAACAACTATACTTCCAACGCCAGCAGCTTTATAGGCTCTTTGAGTCAATGGAACTGTACCATATTCACCGGTGAGCTGATTTTTTACGCTATCCGTTTTTTCATTAAAGAAATTAATAGCACCAATCAACATGTTATTACTGATATTGTCTAGATGTCCTCTAAATTTCAACCATGGGCCAGCCATTGAGATATGATCAGTAGTACATTTTCCTTTCGCCTTAATGAGAAGTTTTAATCCTTTAAGGTCTTGTCCTTTCCATGCTGGG
>CANKGM010000045.1 GCA_947481355.1 Chitinophagaceae bacterium | reverse complement strand
TCTTGGTGTTTTGTAGAGCTCCTCTTTTGCAATATGGAAAAGTCGATCATTGTTGTATGCAATTAATCGTGATGTGTACCAAGTGATTAATGACCAAAATAGTAAGCCGATGATGAAGAAAAGACCAGTTTGTCTTGAGCGCAAACCTGTGATTAGGATATCATTTCCTTGAATGAAATTTGTAAAAAAGATATAGCCTAATGCTAAGAATAGAATTCCTGGGAAGAAGACCCAAAATACTTGAAGAATGATCGCTAAACGTTTCAGCGATTTATTAATGAAGCTAAGCACTGGCAAAGTTTATACTTAAAATTACGTGATTGTTTTGGCTTATAGTCCTGTACTTTTTAGTTTAGTGCATTATGATTGCTATACTTTTCTGCAAGTTGGCATCAAGATATTCTAGGAAGGTATTGAATCATCTAATTGGGTATACCTATTCTGGTTGCAACTCTTTCCATAGCATGTCTTTCAACTTTTGAAGTCCCACACCAGAAACTGAGGAGATAAAAATATGTGGAATGTTTTTAGGGAGTTCTTTTGCAATGGCCTCTTTTAATTCATCGTCAAGCATATCGCTTTTGCTAACCGCGATGATGAATTTTTTATCCAACAGTTCTGGATTGTATTGTTCCAATTCGCTGAATAGGATAGCTAATTCATTTTTATGATCTTTACTATCTGCCGGAATTAGAAAAAGTAAAACGGGATTTCGCTCAATATGCCGTAAAAATCGATGTCCTAAACCACGGCCTTCGGCAGCACCTTCAATAATTCCAGGAAGGTCTGCTATACAAAAAGAACGTCCTTCTCTATATTCAACCATTCCCAGTTGTGGAGTAATGGTAGTGAATGCATAGTCTGCAATCTTTGGTCTTGCGGCAGTAATAGATGATAAAAGGGTTGATTTTCCTGCATTGGGAAACCCAACTAGTCCCACATCTGCAAGTACTTTTAATTCTAGCACTTTCCATCCTTCTGATCCATCTTCCCCAGGTTGTGCGTATTCTGGTGCTTGGTTTGTGGGGGTAGCAAAATTCTTATTACCTAATCCTCCTCGTCCACCTTTTATCCATATAAATTCTTGCCCATCTTCTAAGATTTCACCCTCAAGAAGTTCATCTTCTTCATTGCGTGCAATGGTACCCAGAGGAACTTCAATGATAATATCTTTTCCATCGCGGCCTGTCATATTATTTTTGTTGCCATGTTGACCATCTTCGGCTAATACATTTTTGTAGTAGCGAAGGTGTAGTAAGGTCCAAAGGTGTTTATTGCCTCTTAAGATAATATGGCCGCCTCTGCCGCCATCGCCCCCATCTGGTCCTGCTTGGGCATTGAATTTTGTTCGCATGAAGTGTTTACTTCCTGCACCACCATGACCACTTCTGCAAAAGACCCTAATCTGATCTACAAAATTTGACTTTTCCATTTCACTTGCAAGGTATTACAAAGGATGGATTAAAAGGAGCTGGGATTGGATAAAAGCCAATATTACAGGCGAAATGGGTTCTTTTAACTTCTTTTACGGATTTAATAGGTTGAATAACTATCTTCTTTTTGTTAACTTTGAGTATATCAATTATAAATGAAAGTTTTCCCTGCTTTTTTCAGGTTCTTTCGAAGCAAGTATTTTCTTGCCGCAACATTCTTTCTGGTTTGGATGTTTTTTTTTGATCATAATAACATATTCTTACACCTTCAATATCGAAAAGAATTGAAGGATCTTACTGAAAGTAAAAAGTATTACAAGGGTCAGATCGAAAAGACACAGCATGATCTTGAATTGCTTAAAACCAATCCATTGTGGATGGAGAAAGTAGCTCGCGAGCAGTATCTAATGAAGCGTGAAGGAGAAGATATTTTTTTGATAAAAGAAAATTGAATTATTTTTATTGTTGATGCAATATTTATCATCAGCATTCGTTCTAGTTTCAACAGTTTGTCCGCACCCATCCTTTAACTGTCCTACCCCCTAATCCCCCTCCCTATTGATGACCTTTAAGTCATGCTGCCTTTTGGGTAGTTAAAATCTAAATAATTGACAATGAGTGCATTAATAAATGAATCTATGTTTCGCTATCTCTATAATGAAATGTCTGCAGAGGAAAAGTCTCATTTTATGTTCTTTCTTGAAAATAATCCATCCTCAATGGAACAGTTCAATGCGTTGAAAGAAGGAATGGAATCTTTGTCCTGTATTTCATATTCTCCCAATGAAAATTCAGTGAATAAGATTATGGCATATACTGCTATAGACGGATTCACAATCCAGTAGACTAAAAATTCGTTGTATCTTTCGATTCTTTATTTCTTATGACTAAAAAGGATCGGTATCAGATTATTCTTGATTATTTTCAGCAGCATATACCCGAGGCAGAGACTGAGCTGCTATATGACAATCCCTTTCAGCTTTTAGTTGCGGTTATTCTCTCCGCTCAATGTACAGACAAAAGAGTCAATCTTACAACACCAGCTATTTTTGAGCAATTTCCTAATCCTGAAGCACTTTCACAGGCAAGTTTTGACACCCTTTTTCCATTAATTCGAAGTATATCTTATCCCAATAATAAGACAAAGCATCTTATTGGTATGGCACAAATGCTAATGAATGATTTTGGTGGGGTGGTTCCTATGACGGTTGATGAATTGGTTAAACTTCCGGGAGTAGGACGTAAAACAGCAAATGTTATTACTTCGGTTATTGATCAACAACCTAATATGGCCGTTGATACCCATGTCTTTCGCGTTTCGGCAAGACTGGGCTTAACTCGAGGTGCAAAAACCCCATTAGCTGCAGAGAAGCAACTTATTAAATATATACCATCAGACCTTGTACACAAGGCGCATCATTGGTTAATTCTCCATGGTCGATATACTTGCTTAGCACGAAATCCAAAGTGTGATTCGTGTGGGTTACAGGAACTTTGCCTGTATTTTAAAAAAACATCAAATTTGAACGCTTCACGCGCTTAACGCTGGACGCTTTACGCTGGAAGCTTAGCGCTAGACGCTTGGCGCTAAACTATTGCCTCTTGCCTTGTTATTTGCCTTCGTCTCTTTTCTGTATTTACTATTTCCTATTTCCTCTTGTCTATTGCCTTGCTATGTGCCTTCGTCTCTTTTCTGTATTTACTATTCCCTATTTCCTCTTGCCTATTGCCTTGCTATGTGCCTAAGTGCCTTTTCTGTATTTACTATTCCCTCTCGCCTTTCTTTGTGCCTTTGCCCCTTTTTGTATTTACAATTGCCTCTTCCCTCTCGCCTTTCTTTGTGCCTTTTAATGTGAATATTACTATATTCGAGCAATAATTATTTTTATGAAATTGACAACAAGGATTCAGCTTTCTGCGATGATGTTTATGCAGTTTTTTGTGTGGGGTGCATGGTATGGACAAATGAGTAAATACATGACTGTTCAACTCGGCGCGAGTGGTGAACAAGTGGGAAATGCATATGCTACTTTTTCTATAGCCATGATCGTTGCACCATTTTTTGTAGGTATGTTGGCTGATCGATTTTTTCAGGCTCAAAAAGTTCTTGGTGTTTTAAATCTACTTGGGGCAGTAGTATTGTTTGGGATTACCAAAATAAGCAATCCTGACACCTTTTATTGGGTGATGCTTCTCTATTGTTTAACATTCGCTCCTACGATTGCGTTGACCAATTCAATTGCAATGAGGCAGATGCAAAATCCTGAAAAGGAATTTCCAGCAGTTCGTGTTTTTGCTACCATTGCATGGATTGTTGTGGTAAATATTGTTGGACTATTGGGTGTAGGAGATAGCGTAATGATTTTTCAAATTTCAGCTGTAGCGGCTGCATTTCTTGGTCTTTCTGCATTTTTATTGCCTGCAACTCCTCCTGTTAGCACTGGTAAAATTGGGTTTGCACAAATTGTCGGCAAAGACGCATTTGTTCTTTTAAAAGATCGATCGTTCTTGATTTTCTTCATTTCATCTGTATTGATTTGTATTCCGTTGTCTTTCTACTATACATGGGCTAATCCTTCATTGACTGATGCCTATAAGGCAGCCTTCCCAAATGGTGATCCAACTTCATTTAAGATTGAAAACAAAATGTCTCTTGGACAAGTATCCGAAGTGTTGTTCATGTTGTTGCTTCCTTTTATGTATAAGAGATTTGGAATCAAGAATATTTTGATATTTGGGTTAACTGCATGGATTTTACGTTTTCTCTTTTTTGGATATGGTACTGCATTGACGGGTGAATGGATGTTGTACGCTGCTATTTTACTACATGGTATTTGTTATGATTTCTTTTTCGTTAGTGGAATGATTTATACTGATGCTAAAGCAGGTGCAAAGATTAAAGCTCAAGCCCAAGGCCTAATTTCTCTAGCCACCTATGGCTTAGGTATGTTTATCGGCTCAGTTGTATCTGGTATAGTAAAAGATATGTATACCAAAGATCAGGTTACTCAATGGTTGAATGTGTGGTTGGTGCCTGCAGGTATTGCTGCATTGAGTCTGGTTTTTCTCGTGTTGTTTTTTAAGGATAAAAAAACAGCTAACGCTTAATTCATCACATATAATTTATAATTCATGGTTAGATTAGCAATGCTCGGATCTGGATTTATCGGAAGATTTTATGCAGATTCAATACAAGGCTTAAGGAGTAAGGATAGAATAGTTTCTATTTATTCACGCAGGGAATCACAGGCTAAAAAATTTGCAGAAGATTATGGTTGTGATCATTTTACAACCGATATGGAAGCTGCTATAGCACACCCAGATGTTGATATGGTTTGTATTTCGCTACCTAATAATTTGCATGAAGAAGCAGTGATGCTTTGTTGCAAACATAAAAAAGCAGTTATTACAACTAAGCCTCTGGGTAGAAATGCCGTTGAAGCAAAGCGTATGCTTGAAGCTGTAGAAAAGGCAGGAATTTTTAACGGGTATCTTGAAGACTTAGTCTATACCCCAAAATTCATTAAAGCACTTGAAAGTGTAAAGAGTGGCGCATTAGGCAGAATACTTTGGGCAAAATCAAGAGAAGCACATCCTGGTCCACATAGTGAATGGTTCTGGGATATTGAGCAAGCAGGTGGAGGTTGTATGCTCGATTTAGGATGTCATTGTGTTGAAATAACCCGCAGTTATATTGGTAAAGACATCAAGCCAGTAGAAGTGATGTGTTGGGCCGATACTCAGGTTAAGCCTATTGAGGCTGAGGATCATGCCATTGGAATAATTAAATATGAAAATGGAGCTGTTGCTCAGTTTGAGGTCAGTTGGACATTCCGAGGTGGACTTGATCTTCGTGACGAAGTAATGGGTACAGAAGGAACCATCTGGGTAAACGGTTTTCTGAGAACAGGGTTTGAAATGTTTACCACTGGTAAGGGTGGAAATTATGTTGCTGAAAAAGCCGAATCAAATGCTGGATGGTTGTTTCCTGTTGGTGATGAGTTAAATGAACTTGGATATAATCATATGTTTTTTGATATGTTCAATGCATTTGAAAAAGGAGAAAAGCCAAGAGAAATTTTTTATGATGGGTATGTTGTGAATTCTATATTAGATGCTGCCTATCGTAGTGTGAAAACAAAAAATTGGGAACCCATTCAGATGGAAGATTGGCGTGGTCAGGTTGGACTAACGAAACCAAATCCACTAGTTGAATTTGATGCCGACCACTACCTTATTAAAGAAGAGTTACTTCACTATGGGGATAAGAAATTGATTTTGAAAGAAAAGAAAAGTGGTAAAATAATCGAGCGTATTATTTCATGATTAAATAAGTAGTTAGTCTGTAGATATTTTTTATCTACAGACTACTTTCCGAATCTTCAATTACAAATACTTTTTTATTTCTTCCATCAACTCACCTTTTGTAATAGGTGTTCCTTTGATTTTATTGTATCCTTTTGCATCAACAAAGAATACATCTCGAATGATTTTTATTAGCTGTCCATTGTTGATTTCAGGAATCAATATGGTGTCAAATCCTGATAATATTTCTCCTAGATTTTTTGGGAATGGTCTTAGATACCTAAGGTGAGCGTGAGACACTTGATGTCCTTCATGTATAAGCTCAATTACAGCACTTTTGATGGATCCAAATGTGCTTCCCCATCCGAGAACCAATACTTTTCCTTTAGTTGCTCCGGTATCTATTTGTTGATCGGGTATGTAGTTTGCTATTAAGTCAACTTTTGCCTGACGTGTTTTAACCATATGTTCATGGTTGTCTGGCTCGTAGTTTACATTACCAGTAATATCTTGTTTTTCTAGTCCACCTATTCTATGTTCTAACCCTTTTGTTCCAGGAACAGCCCAAGGCCTGGCTAGTTTTTCATCACGTTTGTAAGGTTGAAATTTGACTTCATCATCTCCTAAGCCCGTTTTGAAGTTTACGCTAATATTTGGTAAGTCTTCTGCTTTGGGAAACATCCATGGTTCAGCACCATTTGCAATGTAACCATCACTCAAGAACATTACGGGTACCATATGTTGTAAGGAAATACGTGCAGCTTCGAATACAGCTTCAAAACAATCACTTGGGGTTGAAGCAGATACAATTGGCATTGGGCATTCTCCATTTCTTCCATAATAGGCTTGTAATAAATCACTTTGCTCAGTTTTGGTGGGTAGGCCTGTAGATGGACCACCACGTTGAACATCAATAATGATTAATGGAATTTCAAGCATAACTGCTAAGCCTATAGCTTCCCCTTTTAATGCAAGTCCAGGCCCAGATGTAGTTGTTACAGCCAGTGCACCTCCGTATGCTGCGCCGATGGCTGATGTAATTCCTGCAATTTCATCTTCAGCTTGAAATGTTTTTACATTGAAATTTTTCATTCTGCTGAGGTCATGTAAAATATCTGAAGCTGGAGTTATTGGGTAAGAGCCTAAGAAAAGGGGTAGTCCGCTTTTTTCTGCAGCAGCAACTAATCCCATAGAAAGTGCTTGGTTTCCCATGATAGACCTGTAGGTCCCTGGTTTCATTTTTGCCTTTTCAACTGTATAGCGCGTTGTGAAGGTTTCTGTAGTGTCTCCGTAATTATATCCTGCTTGTAGGGCCTTGATATTTGCATTAAGGATATCATCTTTTTTCCCAAATTTCTCTTGAAGAAAGTTAAGGGTACTTTCCATATTACGGTTATACATCCAGTAAAGGAAACCCAGTACAAACATGTTCTTGGCTCTGTCTTTCTCTTTGGTGCCTAGGGTGATATCTTTTAAAGACTCCCGGGTCATTTTGGTGACATCCATTTTAATGAGCTCAAATCCCTCAAGTGATCCATCTTCAATGGGATTGATTCCTTCTGGGTAATTGGCCAAGCGTAAATTTTTGGAGTCAAATCCATCAACGTTAGCAATGATTTTGCCGCCCTTTTTAATTGCTTTTAGGTTTGTTTTAAGGGCTGCAGCATTCATCGCCACTAACACATCACATAAGTCGCCTGGAGTATAGATGGCATCAGAAGAAAAGCGAAGTTGGTAGCCGCTCACACCTGGTATAGTTCCTTGTGGAGCACGAATTTCGGCAGGAAAATCCGGAAATGTAGCCAAGTCGATTCCCAACAAAGCAGTATTATTTGTGAACTGACTTCCAGTAAGTTGCATGCCATCTCCACTATCTCCTGCAAATTTTATTACAATATCTTGTAAAAGTTCTTCTTTTCGTTGTGTCATAACGCGGTTTTAATTAACAGCTGTATTAAAGTTCGGATATTCATTTCGAATATATGTAAAGTATTGCCAATAGATTTTTTTGGCTTTAACTTTTATTCAGCATATTGATTGAATGATTTTGATTAATTTTAAGGTACAAAATTACTTAACATGGGGCTATTTAATTCAAGCAATCCAACACTTTCGGAAAAATCGTTTAACAGATCGATGGCATTGCCTAGCGCAAATGCTATGACCGTGAAGGGCACGCTCAATCGTTTTGGCTTTCTTTTCCTAATGGTAATGGCTACTTCCTTTTACGTATGGAATGAAGCAAGTGTGGGCAACAGTGTACAAGGGTACATTATGGGAGGAGCTATTGGCGGGCTCGTTCTAGCATTAGTATTGGTTTTTAAACAGCAGTGGGCTCAGTATTTGGCACCTGCTTATGCTTTATTGGAAGGACTTGTGGTTGGCGGAATTTCGGCTGTATACAATAACGCATTTGCTAAGATTGCTCCTAGCATTGTTATGCAGGCGGTTACATTAACATTCGGAACTGCTATAGCAGTCTATTTCCTGTACAAATTTGGTGTCATTCGTGCTACAGATCGGTTTAGGTCAATTCTTTTTACAGCGATGGGCGGCATCATGATATTTTATCTAATTACGTTCGTTTTATCCCTATTTAATGTAGATATTCCTATGTTACACCAAGGCAGTTTGATGAGTATTGGAATCTCTTTAGTTATTGTAGTTATTGCAGCATTAAGTTTGGTTTTAGATTTTGATCGTATTGAAGAAGGCGCTGCTATGGGTGCGCCAAAGTATATGGAATGGTATTGTGCATTCGGGTTGCTTGTTACACTCGTATGGCTATATGTTGAAATACTTCGTTTGCTTGGCAATATTTATGGTCGTCGTGATTAATATAATTCATGATGAAATCAATAATGATCACTCTATTATTTCTGTTTAGCTTAACTACGTCTTCGACTGCTCAAAAAGTATTTGCAGTTGACTACTCTAATCAAGCTGACGTGAAGGTTTTTGTGGTTAAATATGAAAATCAAGCAGATTTAAAGGTGTTTAAAGAGAAGTATGAAAATCAAGCAGGGGATAATGATGGAAAATGGTTTTTTGTGAAATATGTTAATCAAGCGGATAAGAAAATCTATTTTGTTGATTATGAAAACCAGGCTGATGTGAAAATTTACTTTGTGCAGTATGAGAATCAAGCCGGTTGGCGTAATCAATCGAAAAGACATTATTTCTATTAGAGATATCTGAATAGTAGTTAAAAATCGAAAGGGCTTCCAAATTTGGAAGCCCTTTCGATTTAGTTTTGCAAAGGGAATTTAATACCCATCACCATCAAGCATATTTCCAATTCCCCCTAGTATACTACCTTCTTCTTTTCTATTAAATGTTCCGTAAGACATGATTCTGCTAGCCAACCTACTAATGGGTAATGTTTGTAGCCAAACTTTACCTGGGCCGCGTAATGTAGCGAAGAATAATCCTTCTCCACCGAAGATGGAGTTTTTAATTCCTCCGATAAATTGTATATCAAAGTCCACCGTACTGCTATAGGCCACAAGACAGCCTGTATCCACTTTCAGCACTTCACCAGGAGTGAGGTATCTTTCAAATACATGGCCACCAGCATGAACAAATGCCATACCGTCTCCTTCTAATTTTTGCATAATGAATCCTTCACCACCAAATAATCCCGTACCTAGTTTTCGTTGAAATTCAATGCCAATACTAACGCCTTTTGCTGCGCACAAAAAGGAATCTTTTTGGCAAATGATTCTGCCATCGAGTTGTTGAAGATCTAGAGGGATAATTTTACCTGGGTAAGGTGAGGCAAAAGAGACTCTTTTTTTGCCTTGTGCCATATTAGTATAGGCTGTCATGAAAAGACTCTCTCCAGTTAATAATCTTTTTCCGGCTGAGAATAGTTTTCCCATAATGCCTTGATTCTGTGTTGAGCCGTCGCCGAAAATAGTTTGCATTTGGATGCCATCATCCATGAGTAGGAAGCTTCCCGCTTCTGCAATTGCCGTTTCATTGGGATCGAGTTCGATTTCTACATATTGCATTTCTTCCCCAATAATTTTGAAGTCGATTTCATGATTTGATCTGCTGTTAAATTGATCCATCGTATTTTTTTTAATCAGATGATATTTTACCTATTCGGGTTGCATGAATATTGGCTAAAAATTAAAAGAGCAGCGTTGTATTATTTACGCTGCTCTTTGTCTTAGTTTTTTGTTTTGCCATTCCAGACTGGCTTTCCTTGTATTTTTCTAAACAAGAACATTAGTCCCGTTAATATGAAAAAGAGTGGACCAAGCAATCCGAGAAGTGAAATCCATTTTCCATGGAAGAATTTTGTCATCGGTCTTTTCAATCGTTCTGCAATCAAATACATAGCAGGAACAATTAATAGTGTCATGAAAAATGCAAACATCAGTCCCCATATGATGGTAAGTGATAATGGTTTCCAGAAAACGGCATTATCCCCACCAAAGAAAATATGTGGATTCAGGTCTGTAAATAAGGTAACAAAATTAATGTTGAACCCAATGGCAAGTGGAATAAGTGCTAGGATGGCGGCCAATGCAGTTAGTAGTACTGGAACAATACGTGTTTTGCCCGCTTCAATTACAGCTGCTCTTGTTTTCATACCTCGCGCTCGTAATTCATCAGCGAATTCTATTACAAGGATACCATTCTTAACCACAATGCCCGAAAGTCCAATTATACCAATACCTGTTGTAACCACTGCAAATGTTGAACGTGTAATGGCGTATCCGAGTAATACTCCTATAAGGCTAAAGAATATTTCTGATAGCACAATCATTGTTCTGCTGTAGGAATTAAATTGTAAAATTAAAATAAGTAAGATAAGGCCAACGGCAGTGAATAATGCTGTTTGAAGAAATGAAACTGTTTCTGCCATTTGTTCACCTTCACCGGTTTGTGCTACGAAAACATCTTCTGGTTTTCCTTTAAATGCATCAATTTGTTTTTTGATTTCAGTATTTACACCCGATGGAGTATATCCTTTTGAAACCAATACATTTGAGAAAATTGTTATAACTCTCTTTTGATTTTTTCTTTTAATGCTTCCATAGGTATTACTGAGGTCTACTTTAACCACAGAGCTTATGGGTACTTGTTTAATTTGCCCTGATGTGAAATCACGGTATGTTATACGCATATTCAGCAATTCAGAAAGCGACTTTCTTTGTAAGACATCATTTCTTATGATAATCTTGTATTCATCTTCGCCTATTTTCAATTTGGAGATTTCCTTTCCAAAAAGGGCTGTTCTAATTTCCATACCAATTTGTCCGGTTGAAATACCTTGCATCAACGCTCTTTCTCTATCGATGCTTATTCCAATTTCTGGGTTTGAGAAGTCGATGTCGATTTTTAGTTCTTCAACACCTGCGATATTTTTATCAGCCAAATAGTTTCTAAGGTTAACTGCGGTACTTGTAAGCGATTCGAAATCATCTCCAGAAACTTCTATATTAATAGGAGCCTGAGTTGGCGGTCCATTACTTTCTTGAGCTACACTTATTTCAGCAGCTGGGATACCTTGCAGAACGGACCTTATTGAGTCTAGGTATGGAAGTGTTGGCTTGCCATGTCTTTCATCAAAAGGCACAAATGAAACTTGTATGCGACCTAGTTCAGGTCTTGTACTTCTATCTCCACTATTTGGATCACTAGCGCCAACAGCTACGTTAGCAATAACACTTTCAACGAGTGGGTTTTCTTTTCCTCCATCTAT
>CANKGM010000044.1 GCA_947481355.1 Chitinophagaceae bacterium | reverse complement strand
GATTGGTTTCTGAACTTCGATAATTTTTTAAATGAAATTCATATCCTGATAGTGCAAATAGTAAGCTTCTCCAGTAGAGAATATCTTTTTCTATTGATAGGTCGTATTTAATTGATTTAAATACTTTGTCAGTTAGTTCTAGGGTTATAACACATCGTTCTATATATTTTCCTAGATTCATAAAACTCCAACCCATTCCACGAGGCATAGTACTATCAGTTATTCCAGTATATAGTAAACAGTTTTTAAGTATGTTTTCAGTTGCTGGAAGTTGATCACTGCTTTTTAATTGCTTAGTTGTTTTTGCATTATTGATTAGATGATATAATAGGTTTACCTGTTCCCACATTTCTTTCGTTATATGATCTTGCATCCCTCTAGCATTTTCTCTTGCTTTATTCAGTATTACTTTCAGAGAATTTTGATTCTTTGTATCGAGCAACAATAAGTTAATGATATCAGCAGGTTTATTTTCAAATTCATCTATTTTTTCTTCTGTTAATCCTGAAAATATTTCTAGCAATGGTTTCCAACTATTGTTTCCAAAAGGTCCTTTGTCCAAGGATAGAACATAGCTTGTTTGGAATATTCTAAGTAGTCCTTCAGATCGCTCTAAATATCGATTAAGCCAAAACATGGAGTCGGCTGTTCTACTTAACATGGTTGATTTATTTTTTATGACTATTAAATTTTAATTTAATCAATTATCCACGTGTCTTTACTTCCTCCACCTTGTGATGAGTTAACAACAAGAGAACCTTCACGAAGTGCTACTCGAGTGAGTCCGCCTGGAACAATTTCAATTCCTGATGGGCCGCATAAGGCATAAGGCCGAAGGTCCACATGCCTCGCTTGTATTTTACCATCTATAAAGCAAGGAACAGTTGAAAGTTTGATAATAGGCTGTGCTATGAACTCCCTTGGATTTTCAAGTACTTTATTTTTAAATTCATCTATTTCTTTTTCAGAGGCACTATTACCCATTAACATTCCATATCCACCAGATTGATTGGTTCGTTTCAGAACCATTTTGTTAATATTTTTGAATACGTGTTCTCTAGCTTCTGGATCATTCATCTGATATGTGGGTACATTAGGAAGAATTGGCTCTTCATTAAGGTAGTACTTAATCATATCAGGAACATAAGCGTAAACTGCTTTATCATCAGCTACTCCATTTCCTACAGCATTGACGATGGCAACATTTCCTTTACGGTAAGCACCGATTAATCCGGGTACTCCTAAAATACTATCTGGTCTGAAAGTGAGCGAATCAAGAAATTCATCATCTACTCTTCTGTAAATCACATCAACTTGGGCAAGACCCCTAGTCGTTTTCATAAATACTTTATGATTATTCACCACCAAATCACTTCCTTCAACCAATGGAATTCCCATTTGTCTGGCAAGAAAAGTATGTTCATAATATGCAGAGTTAAACACACCTGGTGTTAGAATTACGGCAACTGGATTTTTAATTGCTCTTGGTGATAGTGATAAAAGGATAGAGTGGAGTAATAAAGGATAATTATTGACCATTCGGACATGATTCTCTGTTAGGAGATCTGGGAATAGTCTTTTGGTAACTTCCCGATTTTCCAACATATACGAAACCCCTGAAGGTGTTCTTAGATTATCTTCTAGAATATAAAATTTTCCTTCTTCACCTCGAATTAAATCAATTCCTGAAATATGAATATATATGTCGTATGGTACATTAATGCCAAATACCTCACGGGTAAAATGTGGACATGAAGAAATCAGACTGGCTGGTATGACTTTATCTTTAATAATAAGTTGGCTATGGTATATATCCTTTAAAAAAAGGTTCAGTGCTTTTAAACGTTGTTTAATACCTGATTCAATTTGGGACCATTCTGCAGATGTGATGATACGGGGGAGGATATCAAATGGGAATATGCGTTCAATTCCTGCATCATCACTATACACAGTGAAGGTGATACCTTGACTCATAAAAAGTTCACTAGCTTGTAGGTGTTTTTGCTCCAATTCTTCAATACTGAGTTGTCCAATGGATTGAAGCAATGCTTTATATGGTTCTCTAACAGCATCACTTCCCATCATTTCATCCCAGGCATTGAATCGGGAATATTGAGCTAGTAATTGTTCAGCCGTCATATAGTTCGTTTAAATGAAAAATGGTTGTGTGCCCACTACAGACAAACAACCATTGTTCCGAAGTTAATTAAAATAATTGATCAAGCCTTATTGATTAATTAAATAGTTCAATTTCAGCACCGGCTTCCAGAGTTGCAAACAAGAAACCATTTTTTTGTTCAATTAGTTTGACTTCTCCCCTTTTCTTAAATTCCATTTTATCTTTCGGAAGCTTTATTTTTATGGCTCCTCCCTTTTCTGAATGAACAATTATGTTCTTTACTTTGCCTTCTTTTTTTATTGCACTTATTAAAAAAGCTCCTTCTGATCGTAAGTCATGGAAAGCAATATCCTTCCATGAATCTGGAACAGCGGGCATTATATCAATAAATCCTGCATTAGATTGTAATAGCATTTCTTGTAGGCCAGCAGCAAAGGCAAAATTTCCTTCTAGGGTAAAGGGTCTATACTGAAAGGTTGAAAAACCCGATTTTGACTGATCGCCATTTAAATGAAAACTATTCGTAGAGCAGAATGCTTTTGCAAAAATTTGTAGGTCTTTTAAAGCGCCTTCACCGTCTTTTGCTCTTGCTTTAATATTTGAAAGCCAAGCATAAGAGTATCCACACCAATTATCAGGACCAATACTGTCAAGTAGGTGTATGGTGTTGTTAATGATTGATTTTTCATTTTCACTTTTTTCATATTTTATCAATCCTAAAGGATGAATAGCAATCATGTGTGAAAAATGACGATGTGAAACATTATATGGTAGTGATGGAGCAAATTTTAGTTCATTATTTTCTGATAAGGCATAGTCTCCAAATTGATGTAAAATACTATCCCAATGTGCAGCCTCTTTTTTCAATCCAAGTTCCACAGCTAGTTCTTTTGCTGCAGCGAAGTTGAATTTCATGAGTGCTAAATCATAATTTGTGTTTTCAGTGAACCATGCATTTAGGCTATTATCATTTATTTCAGGGCTGGCGCTAATAGGAAGTTTTCTAAATCCATTGCTATCAATGAATGTGATGTTTTCTAAAAATGCAGCAACATCTTTTATCCAAGGGTATGCCCTGTTTTTTAAAAAGACCCTGTCCATACTATAGCGCCAATGCAAATAATAATGATGTGATAGCCATGATGATACAGTCGGAGAAAGTGAATATTGTATCCACCCACCCATCTCAGTTCCGTCTAGAGTTGTTACTCCTGGAACGGCAAGGCCATTAACTCCAAAAAATAATTTTGTATAGCGCTTATAATTTTTTTTATTTTCATCAAGGTGGTCTAGGTATGCAATTTCTTCATCAAGATGATTGCCACTATACGACGGCCAATAACTAAGTTGTGTATTCAAGTCGTGATGATAGTCACCTTTCCAAGGTGGTATTCTTCCATTGTCTGCTGTCCATATTGCTTGCAATGAAATAGGTGGAGCACCTTTACGTGAAGTTGATCCAAATTTATATTGTTCTAAGTACCATTGTTTTTCAATTAAAGTATCTGGAACTTGAATGATTGATTTGCTCCAAAAATTTTGCCACCATTTAAGATGTGTAGTATGATTTTGTTGAAATCCAATTTTTAAGTTTGCATTAAGTAAGGAAGTGTCTGACTTGGCTAATTTATTTTTTCCAAATTCAGATGAGATAGTCCATACGCCTTCTATAGTATTTTTTGTTCGATACCTCCAGCAAATTGTTATTCTATATTTAAATCCTCCCCAACCTTCTTGCAGGTAAGTGATGGTATTTTTTTCTTTTTTTATGATTCCTTGTTTGTATCCTAGTCTTGCTAAGTCATCTCCTTCTACTGGTCCACCTGAATTTTTTATGTTGCCACGATACTTTGGAGCAATTAAGTTTATCTGAATTGTTGTTGGAATATGTTCAAACTTAAACCATCCAAATGGTTTTGTTGCATGAATATAACTTTGTAATGTAATGCCAGATGTCCATTTTATTTCTGTTGTTGCAGATTTAATATTTAATTCAGCAGATACTACATCTCCCCAATTACTCATATCAAATTCAATGGCACCGCCTGGAATTTTAGAAGGAGCAGGTTGATTATCATATGGCCAATCAAAATATTGTTGAACAGGTTTATAGTCTTGTTTTACAATCTGTTCTTGTATCCATTTATAATTAAATTCTTTTCTATGTAAACCTTGCATGGGTCTTGAGTCCCACAGATCTGCTCTGTCTAAAGAGAATCTAAGCTTATCTTCTTTTTTCCAGATTAATGCTCCAATCATGCCATTACCGATTGGAAGTGCTTCATCCCATTTGTTGGGGAGTTGTGTGAATGTTAAATTGTGATTGTTCTGTTGAGCATGAAGTGGGCAAGAACTGAAGGCAATAAAGCAGATGATGAATGATTTTATCAAATTCATTTTATTCAGTTTATAGTTTTAATACCCATTAAGTCAACTATCCTTCTTTAAATGCATTCCATCCTTGAGCGGTGATATTATAGGTATTGCCACCTTTTGTTTTAATTTTCGCCCCTTCTTCTGCTTCTGTGATGTATCCAATTACACTTATTTTTTCTATAAGGGTGAGTTTTTCGTAGTCATCTTGTTTGATCGTAAATAAAAGTTCATAATCCTCGCCACCACTTAATGCACAGGCAGTCGGATCAATTTCAAACTTATAGGCAGCATTCCGAGAATCTTCCGAAATGGGTAATTTTTCTTCATAGATAACACATCCAACACCACTTGATTCGCAAATATGCAATAATTCAGAGCTTAGTCCATCACTAATATCCATCATAGACGTAGGGATTACTTTCTTTTCTTCAAGTAATTCATGAATATCTTTTCGTGCATTTGGTTTCAATAAGCGACCAATTACATAGGCTTCATTTTCTAAGTCAGGTTGAACGCCGGGACTTTCTAAATAAATTTTCTTTTCTCTTTCTAAGAAGAGTAGTCCGATATAAGCGGCACCTAAATCTCCTGAGCAACATATTAAGTCACCTTTTTGAGCTGTTGATCTCTTAACAATTTGTTCTGGAGTTGCTTCACCTATTGCAGTGATGGATATGATAAATCCTTTTTGAGATGAAGAGGTATCACCTCCAATTAGGTCTACACCATGTTCTTCACATGCGGCATATACGCCTTCATAAAATTCTTCAATTGCTTCAACACTAAATCGGCTACTGATTCCTATGCTGAGCAACAACTGAGTGGGTGTTGCATTCATTGCATAGATATCACTTAAGTTTACAATTACTGATTTATACCCTAAATGTTTTAAAGGTGTATAGGATAGATCGAAGTGAACACCTTCAATGAGCATATCAGTTGTTATCACAGTTTGTTTACCAAAGTGATCAATTACTGCAGCATCATCTCCAACGCCTAAAATGGAAGAAGCATTTTGTAATTCAATGTTTTTTGTCAGGTGATGAATTAAACCGAATTCACCGTAATCTTTTATTTCTGTTCTTGACATGGTATTTTATTGATGTGTGTTTGAAATCCAACGAAGTAATTCATCGTGGATCTTTCCGTTTGTTGCAACAATATGAGGTTGATAAGGGGAGTATTCATGGCCTTTAAAATCTGTAACGGTTCCTCCTGCTTCTTGAACCATTAAAAATCCTGCTGCACTATCCCAGGCATTGAGTTTGTGTTCATAGAATCCATCAAATCGTCCAGCGGCTACCCAACATAGGTCAATTGCAGCAGAGCCTAGTCTGCGCACGGGTACACCTTCTCTAATTAAGCGGCTAAACACGTCGAGTGGTCCATTTGGAACATCGAGGTATGTATATGGGAATCCAGTAACTAAGCAGGAATGCTTTACTTGTTTTTGTTCACTAACTTGAATTCGATGTCCGTTTAAAAAAGCTCCTTGACTTTTTTCACTCAAGAAAAATTCATTTAACATGGGGTTATTTACTGCACCCATGATCATCACACCATCTTTTTCAATACCAATGCTTACACAACAGAGGGGAATACCATTTGCGAAATTTATAGTTCCATCTATTGGATCGATAATCCATTTGTATGAGGAATCCATTTTAACTTCCCCAATTTCTTCACTTAGGATATAATGATCAGGGAAATCTTTTCTGATGATATCCATGATTAGGGCTTCAGAAGCCTTATCTACCTCAGTGACGAGGTTATTTGGGCCATCTTTAAATTCAATAGAAAACTTTCCGTTAATTCTTTCTTGAATCAACTTCCCAGCTGCTTCAGCGGCTTTTATGAGTGTGCTTTTTAGCATGCCGCAAAGGTACTAAAACAGAGCCAATATGACTCAGTGATAGAAATGCTTGAGGAGATTCTTAACCGGCTTGATTTGGTTAAACGTCACAAATTTCAACGCCTTGTTTGAGTGCAGCGATTGCATCAGGCCATGTTGGGATGAATTCTTGTGCAACAAATCCTTTAAATCCAGTCTTTACGATGGCTTTCATAATAGCAGGGTAATAAAGTTCCTGTGTTTCATTGATTTCATTTCTTCCTGGAACCCCACCAGTATGATAGTGAGCAAAATATTGATGATGTTGATTGATGGTTCTGATTACATCCCCTTCATCAATTTGCATATGGTAAATATCGTAGAGCAATTTGAAGTTTTCTGATCCAATCCTTTTACATAGCTCAACGCCCCAGTTTGATTTATCACACTGGTAGTCTTCATGATCAATTTTAGAATTAAGTAACTCCATAACTAGCGTGACATTATTTTTTTCGGCAAGTCCAACTAGTTTTTTTAATCCCTCAGTGCAATTTTTCAATCCTGTTTCATCGTCTTTGCCTCGACGACTTCCCGAAAAACAGATAAGGTTTTTAAAACCTGCTTTAGCTACTAACGGAATCATTTCCGTGTAGTTTTTTATTAGTTTCTGATGAAAAGCAGGATCGTTGAACCCATCAACTAGATTCAGTTCAGCTCCATTGCACATGGACGAATAGAGGTCATATTTTTTAAGGGTATCCCATTCTTTAGGGCCTACAAGATCAATTCCTTTAATGCCTATTTCTTTTGCACTTTTACATAATTGATCTAATGGTATATCTGAGTAACACCACCTACACACAGCATGGTTTATATTTCCTTTCAATGGAGTATTATTTTTTTGATCTTGTTGTTGAGGTAAAATAGAAGCCATGCCGCTGGTGGTAATTCCACCTGCTGCAACTGAGCCCAACATGATGTTTTTGATAGCGCTTCTGCGCGAAGGATTTGTCATGTAGGAAAGTTAATAAATAATTGCAATAATCAGCAGGGTAGCAAGTTGAAAATTTCTAAATACCTGAGTACCTTTCCTAGATGTATTTTCTGCTGTGTAATTTCGTTCTATCCGTGGGCAACTTCAAACAATGTCTTAAACGATACATGCTTGTTTTCTTGAAATTCATCGTAGAACTCTTGTAAATCACTATTGTCATGAAATATTTCAACAGTATACGGATTCATTTGCTTATTCCTTCTTTCTAGTATTACTGTATTGCCCTTTTTCATTTGATTCGACATAAAGTCAAATATTTCGCTTACAGCATCTATCATTCCATAAGAGTTCATCTCTTCAATGGTATTCAAATCAAATCGGTAGGTTTTCATTTTGTTGGTGTTTGCTGTGAAAGTATTGTTATTAACAAGTTTTTACCATGATCATATTGTCTATTTTTTCAAGTTCAGTATTAATACTTAATAGGAATACGTGGAATCCATATACATTCGTCGTAAATCCATGAGTAATGAGCGAAAATTATATTGATCTACCTTCTGCTATAGAGTTCACAAGGAGGTATAAAGAAAATAAGGAAGCATTGGTTTCTACTGAATTTAACGATTCAATGCATATTGCAGAAACCTTTGATGCTTCAGCAATTCAGGCCATCCTGAATCAGCCAGGATGTACCCATTTTCGAGCATATTTTGGGATGAAAGAAGACAAAAAAATTTGCCTTGTATTTGTAGGAGTAAATGATCAAGATTATGATATGGTTGGAAATCAGCCATATGGGGAGGGCATTATTGTTGAATATGGTAGATTATGTCCTCCTGTATGTACGATCAACTCACCATTTTTATAGTTGATTTATGCGAGTGCCCCTTTATATTTATGTACTAAGCAATATAGTAGTATTGCCAGTAATCGTTGGAATTATCAAGTATAAGAAGCTTGATAGTATCTACAGGTGTTTTTTATATCATTTGGGGTTAGCTTTTTTCTGGGAAGTTTCATCGCCTATTTTACCTAGAAATATAGAGTATGTCAATCTTGAAAATTATTTATTTACGGGTTCGATTGTACCATTTAGTTATTTCAGTTTGATGTCTTGGGCGATGATGAAAAATGTAAACAAGAAAACAATTATGTTAACTATCATTATTATTATGTTGGCATGCATTGAACTTTCAATCTATGGGCTTGAGAAAATTAGAGTAACATATTCAGCCCCTTTATTGGATATTATCAGTGTTATTCTTGGATTAAACGCTTTCTTCGTTATTTATTCAAAAAAATATAGTGTTATGGAAAGGCGAAGCTTGTTCATGCTTGTTATACCACTAATCGTTATTAATTCTTTTTCTACTATTTTATATATAACATTAGCTCTTTATTATAGTCCCTCAAATCAAGAATTTTTTATAAAATTGTTTAATGTTTCTCATGTTTTAAATGCCTTAGCTTTCATTTGTTATTCCCTTTCATTTATATTGAAACCACCGAAACAAGTCTATTTATGATTCATTGATAATCATTATTTATTCAGTCTATTATGATATTTATACTTTTTTTGGGTAATGGCATACACACTATTAAACAAGAGATATTATTCTTCTATATTTTATTTTCGATATTTATTTTAATGTTGATTATTGTTTTTATAGTCAGCATTATTAAAAAAGAAAAAAAGTATAGAGCATTAGAGAAGGATAAATTAATTGCAGAATTTACGGCATCAGAGAAGGAGCGAAATAGGATTTCTACCCAGTTACATAATGAGATTGGCCCATACTTATCTGGTATAAAAATCAGACTGGATTCAATACGTGCTGAAAATAATCCTCATCTCGAGGAATGTAAGTTAGTGTTAGACCAGTGCATCGGGCAGATAAGATCGATATCAAAATCACTTGCACCAATCAATCCATTAGGAAGTTCATTTGAAGATGACTTGAGGCAATATATATATAAAACAAATATACATAATCAATTAAAAATCAATTTACAAGTTAGAAACAAGCTGAGTTTATCCATCGATCAAAATAATCATCTCTATCGTATTCTTCAAGAGATAATTTTGAACACCATAAAACATGCCAACGCTGAAACTTTACGAATTCAAATTTTTCAAGAGGGTGATGAGTTGAACATAAAAACAGCAGATGATGGTATTGGTTTTGATATGGAGAAGATTAAAAATTTGAATAGATTCGGTCTAGGATTATTGGGTATTATCAGTAGGGTTGAAATTATGAATGGAACAATTTATCAGTCACCCGATCTAGATAAGGGAACTCGATATAACATTAAAATTCCCATACTGAAAAATGAATAGAGAAAAAATCACCATAGTTGTTGCAGATGACCACACATTTTTTCGTGATGGATTAGTGGCTGCTCTAGAACTTGAAAGTCGATATCAGGTAGTTGGTGAAGCCAAAAATGGAGAAGAGTTAATCGAAAAGGTAAAAAGATTAAAACCTGATTTAGCCATTATCGATATTGGTATGCCCATAGTAAATGGTATTGAAGCAACTGAGGCTATAAAGAATTTAGGCTTAGTAACTGAAGTTATTGCGTTATCCATGCATGTGGAAGAATTTATAATTATAAAAATACTTCAGGCTGGTGCTATGGGTTATTTAGAAAAAAATATTTCTAGGCAAGAAATATATAAGGCAATTGAAAGTGTGGTTATAGATCGACGTATGTATTTTCCTGAGTCCACGAGTAGGAGAATGTTTCAGTTGCTTGAAAAAACATCGTTAAATCCATTTCATAATCCTGAACTCAAGTTCAGTGAAATAGAAAGGGAAGTCATACAACTAGTTTGTGAAGATTTTACGAATAGGGAAATTGGAGAACAATTGGATATTAGTAAACGAACAATTGAAGGCCATCGTGAACGCATTATGAAAAAAATGAATGTTAAAAGTGTAGCTGGATTGGTTGCTTATGCCTATACTAATAATTTGGTAAAGCGAGACAACAATGGTAACTCAAATTTGGGGGGGGGGCTGAGTAGGAACTAAAAAGTCGGAAGTTATTATGACTCCCGACTTCAGGTGATTTTCAAAGGTTCTGGTTTACCAGATGCAACGACTGAATAGGACTTCATAAGTTGAAGATTTAATAAAGTTATTTTTTATGTTGAATAATAAACATGTATAAATACGTTGTTACTCTAAAAAGTATTTTTTGATGTTTAATGTTTTGATATACGTGCATCAGATAAGAAAATAAAAAAGGGGGCAATTGCCCCCTTTGCTAAATCATATTAAATTGAATTATGCTTTTTTCAATTTTTTTGAATAGAAGTATAATCCTACAAATGCCACAATTAAAATTGCAGGGAAAAGTAGCATGTTTGATAAGGTTGATTGTCCTGCTGCTAAGTCTGCTGCATCACCTACTAAACCACTGGCTTCTGCAACCACTTTATTATCCTTTATCCATCCACCTATGATTGGTTGGAACATTGAGGAAGAAAACATTCCAATACCTCCTAAGATGGATAGTCCAAGTGCGCCTGTCTGTGGTAAATTTTCCCCAACAAAGCCGAGCATATTTGGCCAGAAATAGCATATACCTAAGGCATAGAATACTGCTGCTACATATAACATAGATCCGCCCATAGTGCTAAGCATGTAAATTCCAATAACCCCGAAAATGGCTGATCCCAATAAGACACCAACTGTGTTAAGTTTCTTAACCAATGGACCTGCAAAAAATCTTCCTACCGCCATTAAGCCAGTTACCAATGCTAAGATCAACATAGGACTTGCACCTGCTTTGGCAAGAATTGGTCCTACCCATTGTTGAGGACCAAACTCTGAAATAGCTGTTAAGGCCATACAAGCAGCCATGAACAGATAGAGTGGATTCAACATGGCCTTGAAGTTTGCTAGGGTGTTATCTCCTGCAACCCTTGGTTTAGGGAAGGTTTGTCCGTAAAAAAGGATTGCATAGATTATTGTTGGGATCATAATAACCCAAATTTGTGCTTGCCAAGCCATACTTGAATCTGTCATGAATTTGGAAATTAATGACCCTAAGACGATGCCACCAGGGAACCACATGTGGAAGCGATTCAATTTGCTGTGAAATTCATTTCCACTGTATGCATCGGCAATCATAGGGTTACAGGCAGCTTCTGTACAGCCATTTCCCAATCCAATGAGTAAAGTTGAAATGAGCAATACATTATAACTGCTTGCATAAATGGTAGTGATAATACCAATAGTATGTGCGACTAATGCAATTTG
>CANKGM010000043.1 GCA_947481355.1 Chitinophagaceae bacterium | reverse complement strand
TATTCTTCATGCCCATAGGCCTTTTCAATAAAAAGAAGTGTGAAGAAAGTAGCAAAACCCTCGCTGAGCCAAACGTCGTCCCAGCTTGATTCAGTCACTGCATTTCCAAACCATTGATGGGCAAGTTCATGAATTATGACATTTCTTGTTCTTTTTGTACGATTTCCCGTTACAAGATTTTCATTGTAAAAAATGGATGAAGCAGCTTCCATACCTCCACCGGTACCAGCAACTTGAACATTTGCAATTTTTTCATATGCGTATGGCCCGATATAGTTGGAAAAAAAGTTGAGAACTTCTTTTGTTGGCTCTGCAAAGTCATAAAAACCAGCTTCACGATTTTTTGGATAAACCCAAGATTGAATTGATTTATGATTGAATTGATCTACATATTGAACTGCAAATTTGGTTACTCCTATTACATAAAGCCATGGAGCAGTTGCAACATTCTGGCTCCAATGAGTGAGTTTTATGCCTTCTTCAGGAAAACTTTCTTCTTTCAATAAACCGTTTGAAACTACCTGATATGCAGATGGGGCATACACCTTAAACTCGCTTGTTGCTTTATCATACGGATGATCAATAGTGGGTATCCAATTTCTAGCTTTGTTAGGCCAATTGTCTGTAAAAAAACTTCTATCTCCATATTTAGTTGGACCAATAAGCATCCCTTCAGCAGGAATTCCATCATATGTAATGATATATGTTTTCTGGCTACCGGAGTCAGGTGCTGTATTATTTATAATTGTTACGGCATCATTTGAGTGGATATATTCAACTAGTTCACCATTTGAATAAATTGATCTCACTATCATTCCTTTATCTTTTCTAGAAATGCTTTTATTTATCAAATCAAGTCTAAGGGTTTTTACATCATTTTTCTTGAACTTGATTGTTATGACAGCTTTCCCTTGGATTGCATCTGTGCTGTCTGAAACCCTTATTGTAAAATCATAATGCATCACGTCAATCGAATGATTTTTAGGGTACTTATCAGCGTGGGCAGAAATGAAAGATGTTGTGAATAACCCAATAAGAAAAACTGTGTGAATCGATTTTAGTGGCATTTTTTGTTTTTATGACGCTTATTTTGGCAAAATAGCTTAATCATATTCAATTTCAGGCTGTTTAAAAGTATTTAATTTATTGATATCTTTAAGTAATTATAAAAATCAGTTTATGTCACATAACAGAAGAAAATTTTTAGGTGTAGCCGCAATGGGTGCTGGTGCATTATCTATTTCCTCTAAACTTTTTGCGAATACCTCAGATTCTAATCAACATGCAGATATACCATCTGTAATAGAAAGGTTAAAGCCTATGAAAGATGGTGTAATACCGATTTCAGTGGAAGAGAGAAAGCAGCGAATAGCCAAAGCACAAGAGCTGATGTCAAGAGAAAAAATTGATGGCATTTTTATTGAAGGCACCACTTCATCATTTTATTTTACCGGCATGTTATGGGGTCAAAGTGAACGAACCTTTGGTCTAGTAATTCCTGCAAAAGGAGCAATCGCATATGTATGTCCTAAGTTTGAGGAAGATAGAGCTAGAGAATTGATTAATCCTGTTTTTGGTGATGAGGTTCGTTGTTGGGAAGAACATGAGAGTCCGTATGCTTTAATTGCTGGGATTATAAAAGATAGAGGGGTTAAGTATAATCGTATTGGGATGGAAGAGCGTGTTCGATTTTTCATTGCCGATGGAGTTAGAAAAGTTGCACCTGGATTTGAGATTGTTGATGCAACACCTGTTACCGCAGGTTGTAGAATGTATAAATCGGATGCTGAAATTGCGTTGATGCAACGTTCAAATGATGTTACTATCGCTGCATATCAAGCAGTTTTCCCAACTATACGTGATGGCATGTCTCAAGCTGAATTATCAAATAACCTTACTGCGGCATTTAGTAAGTTAGGGTACAATGGAGGTGCTATGGTTAATATTGCTAAATATTCTGCTTTACCTCATGGAAGTATAGTGCCGCAAACAATTCATGAAGGTGATGTTATATTGGTTGATGGTGGAACAAGTTGTGAAGGATATGCCTCAGATATTACTAGAACAATTGTTTTAGGCAAACCTACACAACGTCAACTTGATGTTTGGAATCTAGAGAAAGCTGCACAAGATGCTGCATTTGCCGCCATTAAAATTGGTGTAACCTGTGAGTCAGTCGATTTTGCAGCACGATCAGTTATTGAATCGGCAGGATTTGGTAAGGGGTATAAACTTCCCGGTTTGCCTCATAGAACTGGACATGGAATAGGGCTAGAAGGACATGAGTGGACGAATTTTGTTAAAGGGAATATGACTAAGATTGCTCCAGGCTTGTGTTTTAGTAATGAGCCCAATATTTCAATCCCAGGAGAATTTGGTATTCGATTGGAAGACTGTTTGTACATTGGTAAAGATGGTCCACACTTTTTTACAAAGCAAAGTAAATCTATAGAGCAACCGTTTGGTTGATTCTAATTTTTGTGACGATTTTCAGTTATCTACTTACTTGAATGCTCCAGTCATTGCCGCTAGATACTTTGTATTTATCAGCAAAGCTGTCTTGATTTAATGCTATAGATAGTTGCATTAAACTATTCAAATAGCATAAGGCACTCCCTTTTTTAACTGCTCCAAATGTTTCTACATATGGCGCATCGCCTTCGTATATTTTGTTCCCTTTGTGAAAGATTGAAATGTGCACTATATCACCATACTTTAATCCAATAGAATTTAATAATTCTCCATCTATGTTAGACCAGATATTACCGTATTGAATATCTAAGATGGGTATATTTCCCTTGATTGTTTTATCCTCTATTATCGCTTTTTGATAGCTAATTGATTTTACTGTAGAAGGTAGTTGCTTGCCAACTTCTTCAAAACTAATTTTTCCAGATGCTAGTCGTGCTGCAGTGTACGCATAAACGTCACGGCCATGAAATGTATATGATTTTTGTGATCCATTTCTACGATTAGTAGCTTCATCAATTTCTCGAATTGATTCTATTCCGAGTGATTCTGCGATGAGCGTTAGTGTTCCGTTATCTGGCGTTACGATGAAGTGTCCTGATTTTGTTTTCAACACAACTGATTTCCTATTGGTGCCTACTCCAGGATCAACTACCGAAACAAAAACTGTTCCTGCCGGCCAATAGGGAACTGTTTGTTCAAGTCTATATGCTGCTTCCCATATATCATAAGCAGGTATTTCATGGGTAAGATCGAATAACCTTAATTCATTTGAAACACTATTTGCCACTCCTTTCATGGCTGAAACAGCCCCATCTTTCAATCCGAAATCAGATTGAAAGACAACAATTTTGTTTTGAGCATTTGATCTAACGTTCAAAAGTAAAGTAGCCGAAAGTAGCAAAATAGATAGCCTGCGAAAAATAATTGACATGCGGTGTAGTTTAATAGCTTGAAAATTTATTTAAGGTGTTGATTGTCTTTATCGTATTCCTTTACTGATTAAATACTTTATTAGTGCTGCAGGATGATCAGTTTGAAGTCCGTTGAATCCTAGCTTAAGTGCTTTATCCCACCGTTCAGGACCTTCGTCAGCAGACTGGATATCTGGCCAAACAAGGATATGATCTTGTTGTGCAGTAAGAACTGCTTCAGCTGTATATTCTGAGAAATCCCCATCTAGTATTTCCATCTTATATCGATGAATCATCTTTTTCATTTGTTTGCTGTTGTTTACTTTCTTAGGCAAGCTAATGACGAGAGGCATTTCTGGAGCGATTTTTCTCCACTCGGTATATTGTGAAGGGGCATTTATATATACCATTATGTTTTTTTCCATGTGTGCAGCTAAAATTTCTTGATAGGTTTTTTCAACATCCGCATCTTTAAAATCTAGGTAGATATTTATCTTCCCTCTGCACAGTTCAAGCACTTCGTTAAACGTTGGAATCTTATGAAGCCCCCATTCCGGATGATTAGGGTCTTTAACCATTATTGATTTTAATGAATCAAATAACATTTCTTTAATTTTCCCCTTAACAGAAGTCATGTATTCAATATCTGAATTATGCATAATGATTTGCTTTCTATCTACTGTCGTTCTAAGATCTATTTCAACAAAATCAACATCATTGTCGATAGCATGTTGATAGGCTAACAATGTATTTTCTGGAGCATTAGTATGATCTCCGCGATGAGCAATAACTGTAAACTTGTGATTCGACTTATTTAGAAATTGTGGTTGTGCCTCAACATTAAAATGTATGCTTGAGAGTATGAGGACTAGGAATACTGATACATATTTATTCATGTATGGTTATTTGTGTAATGATATAAAAAAAACCGAAATACATTTCGGTTTTTTAAAGTTATATATGATACGATTAGAAAGTTAATATGAGTTTTGAGTAAAGATGCAAACCATTATAGCCCATTTGAACTCCTTCCCAAGGACCACCACTTTCATTGTAAAAAGATTCGTATCTAGCCTTTTGGACTGCAGCATAGTCTGGATGTACATTGAATAGGTTATCAACTCCAGCAAATAGACTAACTTTTTTAGAGAATTTATAAGATGTATAAATATCGCTAGTCACTTTTCCTCTGTAGTTGAAAACTTCGGGTAGTACATGCACTTGGTCATAATATCCATCCATGTCAACATATGGGTCTATTCCTGAAAAACTTCCTGAAATAGCTGGATCTCCAGGACCACCTGTACCGGCTTGACTAGCTAAGCCTGTCCATCCGAACCCTAATATTTTCACATTTCCGAAATAAGTGAATCGTGCGCCAACTCCAAATTTATTCATCCCATGATCAATGCTTAATGTGAATTTAGACTTTGGTGCAGATGCTTTTAAAAATGCTTCTTCTCTGTCACTGAAGAATGTTTTTCGATGCATGTATGAGTCGTTTAGTTTTTCAGGAACATTGATTGCATCGACTTGTACATGTTGAATATTTCCGGCCAATAAAATCTTTACATTTTTATTCCCCCAATTTTTATGAAAATCTACAACAAGATCAAGACCATAGTTGGTTGTGCTGACGGCATTATCAAAGAATTGAGCGGTAACAACACCTAGGTCTTTAAGTTGATTTGTAAAGCTGCTTGCTAAGCTTTCGTCATCTGCTCTGAATAATCCGGACAATACAATTCTATCTTTTACTTTAACCATATAGCCATCGGCTGTGAAGGTTAAATATTTAGATGCTTTCCAAGAAAATCCCGTACTAATATTCACTGATTTTTCTTCTTTCAAATCAGGTATACCAGCTGCTTTTGTGATGGCGTCACCATTGCGCGCAAGTCTTGACTCCACCAAGTCTCCACCAAGGAATGAAGAGATTGTATTACTGAAATTGATTTGTTGCAGTGAAGGTGCTCTAAAGCCAGTGCTTATTGATCCACGCCAATTGAAGGTTGGTGTGATTTTGTATCGTGTTGCAAATTTTCCAGTTAAGATTGATCCAAAGTCAGAGTAGTTTTCAAAGCGAAGAGCACTTTCCAACAACCATTTTTTGGTTACATTCAATTCTGCATCTGCATATAAGCTCTTATTATTTCTATGGCTTTTTATTTCATCGGATGGGCCAAATCCAGTAAATCCTTGAGCACCTACGGCTTGACCAGTTGGTGTTGGATAACCAGTATAGGAGGCCTCTTCACCTCTATATATATTGTATTGTTCTAGTCTAAATTCACCTCCAAGGGCAAGCATTAATCCTTCAGCAATTGCGCTATATGATTTGCTAAAGTCTAGGTTTAATGTGTTTTGCGTAAAGTTAAATCCTCCATCATTGAAGTGCGTTTGCTTTGTAGGATTTGGCATGGAAACATTGAATGTCTTATCGCCATAAAAATGAAAATCATTTCTTCCTAATGTATTGCTCAAGTCCCAAGACCATCCATTTCCTGCATCGCCTTTAATACCTGCTGCAATAGAAACGTCCGAGATATTCGTTAGAATATGAGGGTTGTAGTAGGTTTCACCATCGCTTGATTTTCTTAGAATTCCAGGAGCAGAAAGAATATTCCCGTCTGCATCAATAGGGAATCTTTCTGTGCCCCATCCTGCATTACGCGTATAGGCAAAGGCATCAGCAGCTTTATGGCTTACGCCACCAAATGAATAAAAAGTTGATTTACCTGTTCCTATTGGTAGTTCAAGATTATACATACCACTTACTGATTTTAATGAAGCATCTCCAAATGCTCTACGGCTGTTATTGAGCGGAAGTGCAGCAGGGTTTGTATTTACGTTTGTGTCAGGTGTTTGCCTGAATGTATTAGCTTGGCTTAAGTAATTTAAAGATATGTTGATGAATCCTCCTTTTTTACCGAGCGTAAATCCATTGTTGGCAGCAAGCGAAAAGGCGCCACCATCAATTTGGTGGCCTGTATAATATTGACTTGGGTCAAAACTATTTAGCGAGTTGAATTTTTTATCATAGTATCCCGCCCATCCTGTTTTAACCGTCCAATGATTGACATCTTTTTTTAGAATAACGTTTATAACCCCTGCCATGGCATCTGATCCATATTGTGCAGAGGCTCCATCACGAAGAATTTCAATTCGATCAACTGCAATTTCTGGAAATGAACTTAAATCAGTGCCAGAATTACCACGTCCTCTTGTTCCAAATAATGCTACAAAAGCAGTTTGGTGTCTTCTTTTTCCATTCACTAATACTAACGTTTGATCTGGACCTAAACCACGTAGTGTTCCTAAATCTATATGGTCAGCACCATCTGATCCACTTTGTTTGTTATAATTGAAAGAAGGTGCAGAAGCATTAAGGATTGTGGTTAAATTTAAATTAGCGCTAGGTGTTCCATATTGATTGATATTAATTACATCGATTGGAACTGCAGTTTCAGTTTTTATTCTACCTCCACGCCTACTTCCTACAAAAACAATTTCATTTAATTCGGTAAGGCTTGAAGACAATACAATGATCAATTCTTTTTTACCATTGATTGATATTTGTTGAGAAGCAAACCCAACCATACTTACTTCAAGTATATCCGATGATGTTGCATCAAGTTCGAATGATCCAGTACTATTTGTTATTGTACCAAAATTTGTTGATTTAATTTTTATTGATGCACCAGAAAGAGGTTCTCCTTTAGCATCCATTATTTTACCGGTGATACGTGATTTTTGTGCTATAGCACTTGTCGCAAAAAATAATACTGGAATCAGCAGTAGATATTTAATAATTGATTTTTTCATAAAGAGAATTATAAATTAAGGTTATTGTTTTGTTATTATTTGATACATTAAAAATAATAATTATTTACGATGTATTATTTTATTAGCACCATTAATTCTACTAATTCGATAGGGTGTCTTCATAGAACAACTCATAATTAAATAAATATTTAATTATGAGGTTACCTTTTATAGGTATCAGGTATATACATAGGTACAATTGAGATTCAGACTGCTTTTTGTCTCAATGCGATTTGCTTGCACGTAATGATGCTGTCATATGCCAAACGTGTAAACAAAACCCCAAAATATGAAATGCAATTTAATTGCGTCAGCGAAGAAAATCTTCAAAACTGTATTTTTTCTTTCTTTTTTTATTGTATCAACTAACCTTGATGTAAGTGCTAAAAAAGTAAGTTCAGTACCTCCCTCTGCTTCGGTAACTTTTATTGGTTCTGAAAACAGTGAATTATCCTTTTCAATGATTTATGAAAATGAAGCTGCAGAAAAATTTTACATTACAATCCTGGATGCTGAGGGGATTACTCTTTTTGAAGGAATTTATAATGATAAAAAATTCAATAAGACCTTCAAATTACCTTCTGAAATAGGAGCAATTACATTTGTAATAAGAGGTCCAAAGAGTAGATTTGAAAAGAAGTTCAAGGTGACTACAGAGTTCCGTATCGCCGAAGAGTTGTTAGTGAAATAAATCATTCGATAGATATTAGATGTTAGGCATCACTGATCTGTTGAATAATGATGTCTAACATCTAACTTCTATTTTTAAAGCTGAATAGGATCTAGCTTTAATGATTTGTATTGTTCGTTGTATGCTTCTATGGATTTTTTAATATTTAAACTAGCCCCTTTTTCTTTACTCCATTGTCCTTGAAGATCAGCTAAGCGTGTTTTAATTCCTTCTGTAATTTTTGGATTGGTTGCATCTGCCAATCCTTTTATATTAAAGAATTCTGCATTGAGCTTACTTGGCCAGTTAATAACGTCTTGTCCGTTTTGTATTCTGCCTTCAACAATATTTGCTTCCCAAGCATCGATATCTTTTATCAATGATTGAGCTAGTTCGATAATTTTTTCTGCACTTTTATAATCCTTCAATACATCAATTTGGTTGTTGAGTTGTTTTTTTACTTTTCTCAATTCATTTACTTTTTGATGCATTTCACTTATTGAGACAACAATAGAGCGTAATACCTGCTGTTGCTCTGTCCAATCTTTTTCAGTAGCAACTATATTTGGATTTGACAATAGGGTTATCTCTGTTTCTGAAATTGTTCCATTGACATTGAGTTCTGCTTTGTATTTTCCAGGTGGAACTGCATAACCAGCATAACTTCCATAGATATATACGTTTTTAACATCTGGACTTATATCATCAGTTCTAAAATCCCATAAAAATCGGTTATGCCCTTTTTCGACATTTAGCAAAGTCTTTGGAGATGGTCCACCTGGGTAACGTTGGTAGTTCTCATCTTTTGTATTTGAATAGGTTCTAACTATTTCTCCCGTTGCTGATTTTATGGTAAGTGTCACATGTGCAGAATCTGTTAAAGCTGGTAGTATGTAGTCTAGTATTACTCCTTCAGGAGCATTTTGTCCCGCTCTTGAATCATCATCAGGCAATCCAGCACCACCATATTTGTAAGCTGGTTTCGGACTAAATAGTTTTACTTCTCCTGCATTTGCATACTGTTGTATCGCACCCAAATCATCCAAAATCCAAAATGCTCTTCCGGCAGTTGAGGCAACAAGATCATTATCGCGAATCATTAAATCGGTTACAGGTACTATAGGTAAATTTCGTTGGAATGTCTTCCATGTTTGTCCAGCATCGCTTGATAGATAAAATCCTCTTTCACTTCCAGCATAGAGAATATTTTTATTCTTTTTATCTTCTCTGATTACTTTAATAAAATCATCTTCCTTTACGCCATTATTTATTTTAGTCCATGTTTTTCCATAGTCAGTTGTTTTGTAAGCATAGGCGTTATAATCATTGTGTTTATAACGTGTGGCGGAAACATAGGCTACACCTTTGTCAAATGAAGAAAGTTCGATGCTATTGATTTGAGATTCTGGAAGATCATTAGGCGTAATATTCGTCCATGTTTTTCCATTGTCTGTGGTTAGATATACTAATCCGCAATCACTTCCAGTCCATATCACCCCTTTTTCAACAGGAGATTCCGCTACATAATAAATAGTATTATAATTTTCTCCACCTGCACCTTCGTTTGTAAAGGGCATTCCGCCTGGTCCTTGTTTTGATTTTTCATTGCGCGTTAAATCCGGACTAATTGCATCCCAGCTCATTCCGCCATTGGTTGTTCTAAGCAATACATTTCCACCATGGTAAATGGTTTTAGGATCATGAGGAGAAACAACGATTGGCGCATTCCAGTTGAAACGGTATTTCATATCTTTTGGCTGAATAGCCAAATTGAGTGTTGGGTAAGCCTGAATGTCTTTTGTTTCGTTTGTTTTTTTATTCAGCACTTCGATATAACCTTGATAGCATCCACCATATACGAGCGTAGGATCATTTGGGTCAAACGCTAAGTAAGCTGACTCACATCCAGCGCCAGTTGTCCAATCTCTTTCAGTTATTGATCCTCCATTATTTCTGCTTGCAATAATCACTGAGCTATTGTCTTGTTGTCCACCATATACTTTATATGGAAAAACATTATCTGTATTGACTCTATAAAATTGCGCAGTGGATTGATTCATTATAGTAGACCATGATCTTGTTTGATCAAAGCTGATTTCAGCTCCTCCATCATCTGCAAGGGCGATGATGTTTGTTTTTGTTGGATTGATCCATAGGTCGTGGGTATCACCATGTTGAACTTTTACATTAGAGAATGTTTTTCCTCCATCAATCGATTTCATTACCGGCGCATTTAATACGTAAACAGTATTCTCGTTTTTAGGATCAGCGAATACTTCCATGTAATACCATGAGCGAGAACAGATGTCTTGATTATTTGATAGTAATGCCCAATTTTTTCCTCCATCATCTGATCGGTATAATCCAGATTTGCTTTTTTCTGTTTCAACAATGGCAAATACTCGATTTGAATTTGCACGAGAAACACTGATGCCTATTTTACCCATAGATGCAGGAAGTCCATCTGTAAGTTTTTTCCATGTTGCTCCTTCATCAGTTGATTTCCAAATAGCAGAGCCTGGTCCACCACTTGATACGGTCCATGGGAATCTTCTATGCTCCCATGATGCCGCATACAATATCCTTGGATTATTCATATCCATCGAAAGCGAAGAAATACCTGTGCTATCATTGATGTACAATATTTTTTTCCATGTTGTTCCTCCATCGGTTGATTTGAAAACACCGCGATCTGTATTTGGACCGTGAACAGTACCTTGCCCAGCTACATAAACAACATCCGAATTGTTTGGATGTATGGCGATATCTGAAATATGACGTGTTTTTTCTAATCCAATATTTTTCCAGGTTTTGCCTGCATCTGTTGATTTGTATACGCCATTGCCATAGCTTGTCATCACACCTCTTACAGCATGTTCACCTGTTCCTACATAGATTACATTAGGATCTGATTCAGATACTGCTATATCACCAATAGACCCAACCGTGAAAAAGCCATCAGAAATATTTTTCCAATTGATTCCACCATCATCGGTACTCCATACACCTCCACCCGTGTAGCCTGCATAAAACTTTTGGTCATTGCCTACTACTCCTGAAACTGCATTTGCTCTGCCTCCGCGAAGTGGACCAATATTCCGCCATTTTAGGTTGCTAAATATGGAGTCTGGTGAGGTTTGTGCGGTTACTGGAGTTATAGTTTTTTTCTTTTGTGCAGATGCTGAAAAAATGCACGTACTGATCATGAGGGCAATAATAAGTCTCATAGTTGTTAATTGAATGATGAATTTACAAAAGAAATACTTCTTTCATACAAGTCATCAGACCAATTCACTATTTAAAAACTATTTTGCCTTTGCTTAATTTTTAATTGGAAATGTATTACCTGCGGTAAAGATCGAAATCGAGGCAGATCCGTTGAATGAATTGTTATGGGTAATATGATTAAGGCTTGCATTATTAAGCACTATTACTTGTCCCTCTCCAGTCACCCTTGCCACGTTATCTTTTATGATGATTGCGGTTGATTCATCAATTCCTATGCATTGGTATGAAGGAAATTCAAATTGAGCTGATAGTAGCCGATTGTAACGGCTACGAACAACAAAATGCTGATCTATGATGACCGAGTCAAGGAGTCCTAAGCCAGTGCTTATTTCCAAGTTTCCTTTTTTCATCATTTTAAAGGTAGAGGCATAGGCTGTATCAATAAGTCCATTCCCCGTAATCATCATTTTGCTCATGACCGCAGCACCAGCACTAGTGCCGGCTATTAATGCTCCCTTAGTATAGGCTTCTGAAATGATTTTACCGATTTGTGTATTTTCAATCAAATGCATAAATCGATCT
>CANKGM010000042.1 GCA_947481355.1 Chitinophagaceae bacterium | reverse complement strand
CTGCAAAAGACATTGAATGATAGGCTTACCCAATCATTCGCTATGGTGGGTACACAATTGGAGAGTGTTCAAAAGGGGTTGGGCGAGATGCAAAACATCGCCTCTGATGTAGGGGGATTGAAAAAGGTACTCAGTAATGTAAAACTCCGAGGAAATGTGGGTGAAGTTCAATTAGCTATGTTGCTTGAACAAATTTTAGCACCAACTCAATACGATGCTAACGTTCGAACAAAAGCAGGAAGTTCTGATCCAGTTGAATTTGCCATAAAGCTGCCAGGTAGAAGTGAGGATGAAAGTAGTATCGTCTATCTGCCGATTGACGCGAAATTCCCTAAAGATATTTATGAGCAATTGCTAAGTGCATACGATACTGGATCTGCTGAGGAAATTGAAGCATCGAGCAAAAATCTTGAAAGTACCATTAAAAAAATGGCGAAGGATATTAGGGATAAATATATCGATCCGCCAAATACTACAGATTTTGCCATTCTTTTTCTTCCCTTCGAAAGTATCTATGCTGAGGTGATTAGGCGAAGTGCATTGGTTGATCAACTTAGGGATGAATTCAAAATCACCGTTGCTGGTCCAACGACCTTAGTAGCCATTTTGAATAGCCTTCAGATGGGCTTTAGAACGCTTGCGTTACAAAAGAGAAGTAGTGAAGTGTGGAAGGTCTTGGGCTCAGTAAAGAAGGAGTTTGAAACATTTGGTGGCTTGTTGGAAAAGGCACAAAAAAATATTCAGATGGGATTAGGTCAGCTAGATGATATTGCTGGAACAAGAACAAGGGCCATTCAGCGCCAACTTCGTGATGTAGAGAGTATCTCAGCTGTTGAAGCACCAAAAATATTGCCAGATATTATAGCTGATATAAAAGACGACGAGGCATAGGTTTTTACTTTATTAATCCCCCAACATTGCTCGCGAAGATTTTTACGGCAATAGCAAGAAGAACCACACCGAAGAATTTTCGTACGGCTAACATACCTTCTGGACGAAGTATTTTAGCTATGATATCAAGTGAGTGTAAAACGAGGTAGACAAAAATAACGTTGACTAAGATGCCTATCAACACAGGCCATTCGCTGTAGTTTGCACGGAGTGAAATTATGGTAGTCAATGTACCCGAACCGGCAATGAGTGGAAAGGCAATCGGCACGACTGTGCCTGATTTCGCATCACCATCTCCTTTGAAAAATTCAATTCCTAAGACCATTTCTAGCCCAAGAATAAAAATTACAATCGAACCACCTACGGCAAATGATTTCACATCCACGCCTAAAACTCCTAGAAATTTTTCTCCTACAAACAAAAAGAAAATCATCAATCCGCCAGATATTAAGCTGGCTTTGAGTTCGTTTATACCACCCATTTTTTTCTTTAGAGAAAGCAAGAGTGGTATTGATCCTAAGATATCTATTACGGCAAATAGGGTAAAGCTTACTGTAAGGATTTCGTCTATTGTCATGATTGGTGTCGGTTATCTTATGTAAGTTAAAAAATAATTCATACAACAAAGTACATTCATTTAAGGCTAGGTTATAAACCCCAATGAATTCCAATCGTATAGTTTCTTCCCATGGCTGTATAGCCTAAAATATCTTGATACGATTTGTTGAGTATGTTTTTGAGTGAAAAATAAAAACGGGTATTCTTATTCAATTCATACTGACTAAACAAATCAGTGGTCATGTATGGTTTTAATTCAATAGGAGTTGAAGCATAGATAGGTTCAAATCGTTTGCCGACAATGCGTTGAGAGATAGAAGTATATATTTTTTTGGTGAGTTGATACCCAAGACTCCCATTCATAGTATGACGTGGAATTCTAAATAGGTGAGAATAGGTTGTATCCCCTTTTGGGATGTATATATAATTATTCTCATCATATTCAAAATTGGTTGCGGTTACTTTACCACTTGTATAGGTATAATTGTAGGAGAAATTCCATTTTGATTCTTTATAGCCTAACTCTACCTCTACTCCATGATCTTTTTGCAGATTATAATTGAAGTATTTATATGACTCATAGTTGTAGTCGATGCCATTTTTTATATTTCTACTGAAGTAAGTTATTCTTGTATTGATTTTTTTACTGCCAACCCATTGTATGGATGTTTCAGAAGTAATGGATGTCTCAGGCTTCAAATTTCTATCACCAGAGTAACCGTCGAAAAGTTGATAAAGTGTTGGTGCTTTGAATGCTGATGAAATGTTTAATGAAGTTTTTATCACTTTTTTATAAATGTATGATGGATTAAATGTGTAAGTAATATTGTCGCCATACCTACTATGTTTATTATACCTGATTCCCGTTTCAAGGTTAATATTTTTTTTGCTGTTATAAACTAATGAAGTCATTGCGCTTGTTATGGTAGCATATGCGGTATCGCTATTAAGCATTGTTTGGTATTCTCCATAATCACTGATGGATAAATAATACTGATCAGAGCTTTGCTTTTTATGATCTATTCCTGCAAGGATTTGTAATTCACTACTTAGTTTAAATGAGCCATAGAGTTCAGCAAAATATGATTTTCCGGTAAAGTCAGATTTAATGTATTTAGAAAATCCATTAAGGTATGTTGAGTCATCAAGATAATTTCTTCTGCTATTATTAAGCGAAAAATTAGCATGTACATTTCCAGATTTCATTTTTTTAGTTAGTCCTGCTGTCACTTGCATATTCTTGTTTACTACTCTTGAATCTCTTGCATCTTCGTAGGAAGTTTCGTCCATATCGTTTTGATACTTGCTTAGCTGTGTGTTAACATTCCAATCCCATTTTTTTTGACCAATTGAACCAATTTCTGCTTTGTAAACTTGTTGAGTTAATCCATCTTTATCATATGTTCTTTTTGATGTTGTATCAAGTGCTGAGCTAAAACCGTTAGATGATATGGTGTTGTATTGTATTTTATATCTAAAATTATTATTTCGCCCAGATAAATTAAGGTGGATCATGTTGGTTTGGAATGAACCCCTTGAAAATGAAATGCTTGGAGAAAGTTTTTTTAGCTGACTTTTTCTCGTGATGATATTGATTACACCAGCTACTGCATCAGATCCATATACCGTAGATTGCCCACCTTTAAGTATCTCTATTCGCTCTACCTCTGAGAGTGTGATAAAATTTAAATCAAAAGTAGAGCGAATCGTTGATGCATCCGAAGCTGGACTCCCATCAATTAGGATTAAGGTATTTCCTGTACCTGCTCCTCGCATATATACGTCTGGATTTGTGCCTGGTGCATTATTAGCACCAATAACAGAAAGACCTACTTGACGATTTAGCAGGTCACCAAGTTGATTAACAGGGCTTTCATCAATTTCTTTTCGGGTAATTATGGTTAGTATTTTTCCAGTATTGATTTGTTTTTGTGGAAAACGATTTGCTGTGACCACTATGCCATCTAGTTCTTTTGCGGTTGAATCTGACTGTGCCTGAATACCTAATGAAGATATTAGGAGGGGAACAAAAATAAATTTTTGGATCATAGTGTTCGTTTACTATGAACCTTCGGATGTGAACAGAAATGAATAGCTGCTAATACAGGTTAAACATCTCCGGCTTTTCTCCCGAAAGCTCGTGATTAAGTTGTGCATCAGGCAGGTCTTCTGGCTCAACTCCATTTCTTGACCTTCCCGTGTTCACAGTGGTCGTGTTTAAGAAATGTTCTGCAGTTGCAGGAGTATTACAGCTACGGGGATAGCGCCGGGATTTAACCGAACTTCCCTTTTAATGAATTTCCCTTTCAGGTTTCAACCGGATGCTTAGCGAAATTGCTTTATATTTTTCGCTATTTCAAGTATTTTTTTCAACACGATGTCAATTCATATGTCTATTCTTTTGGCAGAGTGGATAGTGGTTCCGTAAAGCTGAAATTCATATCTATCTAGAATGACACAGCTAACTAATTTATTTTTTCTATCTTTCACGTATGAGTGTTTCAAAAAAGCCACTTCTCAGTTTATTTGATATCACCATGATCGTAATTGGTCTTGTGATTGGCATGGGCATATTTAGGACTGCCTCAGATTCTGCTCGTGCTTCGATTACTCCCAATGTGTTTTTTATTAGTTGGGTGGTTGGTGGATTTGTCGCCCTGTGTGGTGCGCTTACGTATGCAGAAATTGGTTCTCGTTATCCAATTACAGGAGGGTACTATAAGATTTTTGCAACATGTTATCATCCCTCGATAGCCTTTGCCATAAATTGTATTATTTTAATTTCAAATGCTTCTTCGCTTTCAGGAGTAGCCTTGATAGGCAGTGAATATATCTCACAAGTTATTTTTTCACATCCACCATCAGATTTAGTGCGTTCTCTTATTGCTATGTTGGCAATTGTATTATTTTATGGAATTAATTTGTTGGGATTGCGCATGAGCTCAACCACACAAAATATACTCATGCTGATTAAGATTTCTATGATCTTATTAATCATATCAGCACTCTTTTTCCCTACTGACAATACACTGAATTTATCTTTTATTCCGAAGGGTGATTTTACCATCATGGATTATATTAAGTCCTTTGGGGTGGCACTGGTAGCAGTGTCCTTCACGTATGGCGGTTATCAGCAGACAATCAATTTTGGCGAAGAAGTGAAAAATCCTCAAAAGAATTTACCACGAGGAATTTTTATTGGAATTGTTGTAATTATTCTACTATATCTATCTGTCAGTTTTGCCTATTATAAAGTAATTGGATTCGAGGAACTGAAAAACGCAAAAGGTATTGCAGCTCTTGTTGCAGAACGGATGTTCGGACCTGCTGGAAAGTTCGCATTCTCTATACTATTATTTATAGCTGTACTAGCCTATGTAAATGTGTTGTTACTTAGTAACCCACGAGTCATGTTTGCTATGAGTGAAGATGGTATTCTTCCAAAGGCTTTTAGTAAAAAAGATGAAAAGCGTGATGTACTTACGGTTAGTTTAACTGTGTATGCCTTGTTAAGTGTTGTGATCCTCTTTTTTGCAGATACATTTGATAAAATTTTGAGCTTCACTATTTTTTTAGACTCAATTGGAATGGCATTTTCAGCGGCTACTATTTTTATCATCCGGAAAAAAACAAAGCACTTGGACAAAACACAGATTTATACAATGCGATTTTTTCCAGTAATGCCAATTATTTTTATAAGCGCTTATCTTTTCGTTGCAATTAGTATTACTATTGATAAACCACAGACTGCATTGATTGGATCAGCAGTTTTGGCGGCCTTTTTAGTGCTCTTTTTTGTAACTAAAAAGTCTAGAAGGACTTCTGATAATTAATAAATATGGACATTTCATACATCATCAACCATTTGGGAGAAGACAATGCATCGTATTTTAATGCTATTGCACCACCGATTATTCAAACAAGTAATTTTTCGTTCTCCACTGTTGATGATTTACGCAATGCTTTTGCTGATGAGATGGGTGGATACTTATATAGTAGAGGATTGAATCCAACGGTTGACATTTTAAGAAAAAAACTTGCAGCGCTTGATGGAGCAGAAGATGCATTGGTCTTCAATAATGGCGCCGCAGCTGTATTTGCAGGTGTATTAGCGAATGTTAAAGCAGGCGATCATATTCTTTCTGTGCATCATCCCTATTCATGGACAGCCCATTTGTTTGATAAACTATTGCCTCGGTTTGGCATTACAGTTACTTATGCAGATGGAGCCAAAACTTCTGATTTTCTTTCACATATACAGCCTAATACAACGTTTATCTATTTAGAGTCGCCTAATTCTTGGTGGCTCGATATTCAAGATTTATCCGCCATAGCAATAGTGGCTAAAGAAAAGGGTATCATAACTATGGTGGATAATACCTATTGTACTCCACTATATCAAAAACCAATTGATATGGGTATTGATATTGTAATGCAAACTGCTACTAAGTATATAGGTGGGCATAGCGATACATTAGGTGGTGTACTCTGCGGTTCGTCCGCAATGATGAGAAAAATATTCTTAAGTGAATACCTTTGTGTTGGCTCAGGAATTCAACCTTTTAATGCTTGGCTTTTGCTCCGTGGCCTACGCACATTACCTTCTAGGTTGGATAGAATTTCTGTTTCCACACAAAAAGTACTTGAATATATAAAGACTGAACCAAGAATTGAATCCTTTATTTTCCCTCTTGACCCAAGTTATCCTCAATTTGAATTGGCGCAAAAGCAAATGTCGGGCGCTTGTGGACTAATTTCATTTTACATGAACGCCCAACGCATTGAAGAGATTGAACTTTTTTGCAATAGTTTAAAAGCGTTTAGGATGGCAGTTAGTTGGGGTGGACATGAATCGTTAATTATTCCCAAATGCGCTGGGCTAAATCCAGCAGATTTTGATCCTTCTAATTCGACCCATCGTTTGATCCGATTGTATATTGGACTTGAAGACCCAGAATTTCTACTAAATGATTTAAAACAGGCATTTGCCATGTCTTGATATGTTAAGTGGTCGTCTGAACTGACGAATGATTTTGAGAATCCCTTTTTTGGTTGAATCTTTGCACAGAATTTCAGGAATTTCCTGAATCAAAAAAGTTTCAACCATTTTATATGAAGTTGTCGGTTTTAGCCTCTTTTTTCATCCTATTGACCTCTAATATCATTTTTGCTCAGGATCAACGTTGGGGTTTGCAGCGTTGTGTGGAGTATGGGATGAAAAATAATATTAATGTAAGACAAGCAGTTCTTCAAGCAGAACAGTCAAAAATAAATTACGAGCAATCCCAACTTCAAGGTCTTCCTACATTCACCTATGGATTGTCTCATGGGTTTTCATTTGGTAGAACACTAGATAGGACTACAAACATTTATACTAGCCGTTCTTCTATGTTTGAGCAAATGTCCCTGCAATCAAACTTACTCTTGTTTAATTTCAACAGCCGGAAGAATTCTGTAGCAGCTAATCAATTTAATTGGGAAGCTGATAAGGTTGCTGTACAAAAGGCTGCCAATGATATCGGCCTCAATATTGCTCAATTGTATTTAAGGGCCTTACTTAGCTTTGAGCAAGTCGAAATCAGTCGAGTAGTATTAGAACAAACTAAGGCACAGTTAAAGAATACTAGGCTGCTTGTAGACGCCGGAAGTCTTCCTGAACTCAATGCAGCGGAATTAGAGGCCACTGTTGCTCGAGATAGCGCCACATATGTGCAAGCTGTTTCACAGGCTTCACTCGACAAGTTGTCATTAAAGTCTTTATTAACGCTTCCTGCCGATCAGCCATTTGAATTAATCATTCCTCCAGTTGATGGTATTCCAGTTGAAAATATATTTGATATTGCACCTGACGCAGTTTTTCAATCTGCGTTAATTACCCAGCCACAAATTCACTTGAACGATTTGAGGTTGACGGCATCTGAGAAAAACCTGCTTGCTATAAAAGCACAGATGAAGCCATCGCTTTCTGCATTTGGACAATTGGGAACTAGCTTCAACCAGTTCTTGAAAAAAAGTTCGGGAGTGACATTCTCAGGCGAACAGCTGACAGGTGCATACATTAAGGATGGGATATCACAGGTGCCTGTATATGCTCCATCATATAACATGAATTTTCAGAGTAGAAAATTCAGTGAGTATTGGGAAGGCTATAGCAAGCAATTGAGAGATCAATTTGGTCAAGGAATCGGATTGTCGTTAAATGTTCCCATTTTTAATGGAGGACAAGCACGCGCAAATGTTCAACGTGCAGTGCTGGATGTGAAAAGAAGCAACTTAGCCATTGAGCGAGATAAATTGCAATTGAAGCAAGATGTATATACCGCCTACTATAGTGCGTTAGGTGCTTTTCAAACGTTTCTCGCAAGGGATAAAGCCGTTATTACTGCTGCAAGGTCATTTGAACTAGCTTCTAAGCGATATGATTTGGGTGTGATGCAAACAATCGAATGGCTCACAAATCAAAATAATTTAACACGTGCAAAAATTGATAAAGTTGTAGCACAATACGAATATGTGTTCAGAATGAAAGTGTTAGAATTTTTCAAAGGACAAGGTGTAAAATTACAATAATAATATAAGCTACTCATAACAGAAAAAAAGTCACAATGAATAAGAAATGGATATGGATCCTCTCAGGTATAGCAACAATTGTAATCGTATTGCTCGTTCTAAAAAAATACGGTGTAATTGGCAAGGAAGAGGGCACAAAGGTTTCAACAGAGAAAGTAATAACTAGAAATATTACAGAAGTTGTTACTGCAAGCGGTAAGGTATATCCAGAAATTGAATTGAAAATCAGTCCAGATATCTCTGGCGAGATTGTTCAGTTGAATGTGTTGGAAGGGGATAGTGTTACTAAAGGGCAATTGCTAGCAATGATTTATGCTGACATATATGCTACTCAAAGAGATCAGGCTGCCGCTGGGGTAAATCAACAGTTGGCGCAAGTTGAAAATGCTACTGCAGGTCTTGCTGCAGCAAAATCAAGAATGGATCAAGCAGAACGTCAATACAAGCGTCAAAAACAACTTTTTCAAGAAAAAGTAATTTCCAAGTTAGAGTTTGAACAAGCCGAAAGTGCTTTTCAAACATCTTCAGCGGATTATAACGCAGCAAGTCAAATTATTAAAAGTGGAAAAGCTTCCGTTGAAAGCGCTAGAGCAAGTTTAAGCCGTGCTAATAAAGATCTTGGTCGTACAAGTCTTTTAGCACCAATGAGTGGCGTTGTTTCGATGCTTAATGTTAAGAAGGGAGAACGAGTTGTAGGTAATAGCATGATGGCTGGTACCGAAATGATGCGAATTGCAGACATGCGGGTGATTGAAGTTCGTGTTGATGTTGGTGAGAACGATATTCCTAAAGTGAGCATTGGTGATACAGCATTAGTAGAAGTTGATGCTTATACCAAGAGAAAGTTCAAAGGAGTGGTTACTCAAATTTCTAGTACAAATCGCGGTGTTGGGGGAGCAACGGTTACTACATCAACAGATGCCACCAATTATGAAGTTAGAATTCGATTGATGCCAGAATCATATGCTGATTTGTTGGATACTACGCGGGTTAAGAATTTTCCATTTAGACCTGGAATGAGCGCAAATGCTGATATTCAAACAAACACACATGCTAATGTATTAGCTGTTCCAATAAATGCAGTCACTACTCGTGATCGATCTGATACAGCCGCTGTAGGGAAAGAAGCTAAAAAAGAAGAGGTGAAGGAAGAAAAATCTGGAGATAAGAGTGATGAAGAGCAGCCTACCCGTGATGTTGATGTTCTTGATGAAGTTGTTTTTGTGCTTCAAAAAGATGGTACAGTTAAACGTGTTAAAGTGAGCACAGCCATTCAAGATTTAAACTATATTGAAATCACTGAAGGTATTAAAGCAGGTGATGAGGTTATTACCGGACCTTACTCAACGATTAGTAAAACATTACGCACTGGCTTGAAAGTTAAGGTCGTTCCAAAAGAACAGTTATTTGAGGTAAAAAAATAGGGGGTAGCCTCAAAGTGAGAATGCAAACTTTCTGAATGCGAGCATGAGCTCGCATTCATTCCATATCTTTAATCGTATGAGAATAGGTATTATTGGAAGTGGAAGTTGGGGAACGGCAATTGCAAAAATTCTAACTGATAATGGTAACGAAATCATTTGGTGTGTTCGATCAAATGAAATTTTGCAGCATCTTCAAGTAAAGCATTTTAATCCATCATACCTCAGCTCTATTGAATTTGATATAGATGCATTGCAATTAACTACTAATCCAGTAGAGGTATATCAAGCATCTGATTGCATTGTTTTTGCTATCCCATCTGAATTTGCATCATCCTATATAGATCCATATATTGAATTATTTAGCAATAAAATTATAGTGTCAGCAGTCAAAGGCATTCTTCCTTCAAAGAAGATGCTTATGAATGAATATTTACAACTTGTGGCTGAAGTTGATCCTAAAAATTATGTTGCTATTATGGGGCCATGCCATGCAGAAGAAGTAGCTGCAAAAAAACTTTCATTTCTCACATTTGCTGCAGTTGAAAACTCCCTTGCTCAAAAAATTGCTCACCATTTTAAGACTTCGTATATCAATACGATTTTATCTAATGACGTGTTTGGGGTTCAATATGCAGCTATTTTGAAAAATGTATATGCATTGGGTACTGGGATACTCCAGGGCATAGGGTATGGGGATAATTTCCAAAGTGTTTTTGTGGCCAATGCAGCAGGAGAGATGCAGGTTTTTTTAGATCAATTTGGGGGAAATTCAACTGCTAAAGAATCATTACCTAAGGCAGGCAAAATTAATTATAGTGCTTCTGTCTATTTAGGCGATCTTCTGGTGACCTGTTATTCTCCCTATAGCAGAAATAGAGCTTTTGGGTTTATGATTGGACGTGGCAATAGTGTTGAATCTGCGAGTAAATCATTGCAGATGGTTGCTGAAGGATATTTAGCATCTAAATCTATAAATGAGCTTAATGTTAATCTGGGTTGCTCTATGCCACTAGCATTAAGTATTTATAAAATACTTTGGGAAGGATTGAGCCCCGCTCAAGCTTTTCATCAAATTGAGCAGCACCTTGTTTGATGCCTAATTGTTTACGAGAAATAATGATGATGCAATGCCATCTGCAAAAAATTTACCTTCATCAGTTAGGGTAAATGCATTTTCATCTGCGATTACTCTACCAAGTTGAATGTATAAATTAATTTCACGCTCAATCCTGGTTAATTGCCCTTCTCCCCAGTGGCTAGTGATATGGTGCTTATTAATGCCCGTTGCACATCGTAGTGATGTCATGATGTATTCATTCAATTTGTCTTCCTCTGATAGAACTTCCATTTCAACCGGTATGGTGTTCCCCTCTATACTTTCGATATAGGCAATATTATTAGAGATATTCCATGTTCTTTTTAGTCCATCATATGAATGAGCTGCAGGTCCATAGCCATAATATGACGTTCCTGCCCAATATGATTTGTTATGCTTGCTTTCGTTGTTAGGTTTTGCAAAATTTGAAATTTCATAGTGTATAAAGCCAGCTTCTTTTGACTTTTCAAGTAATATTTTAAAGTGAGTGGATTGTATATCACTATTTGTATTCTCTTTTTTCTTTGTATTGATCATATGCTCAAGTGCAGTTCCCTCCTCCACAGTTAGTGCATAGCAGGAGAGGTGTGGAATGTTATAGTCAAAAGCGATTTCTAAATTGTTTATCCATCTCTCTAATGACTGTCCGGGTGTACCATAAATGAGATCGATACTAAAATTTGTGAATCCGGCAGATTGGATTATTTCTATGCAGTTTCTAGATTGAGTATTAGAGTGTGCCCTATTCATCCAAATTAAGTCTTCCTCAAAGAATGATTGTATGCCTATGCTAAATCGATTTATTCCTATTGTTTTCCAAGCTAAGGCTTTTTCTGGTGTAATATCATCAGGGTTTGCCTCTAAAGTAATTTCAGCATCCTTGCTTACATGAAATGAATCCTTAATCTTATTTAGTAAATTTTCTATCTGCTGAGTGTCCAAAATCGAGGGAGTTCCGCCCCCAAAATAGATGGTTTCTATGGGGGTTTTATGAAGTTCTACACGTAAGTCGATTTCTTTTTGAATGGCTAAAATCATACGATCCTTATGATCCAAGGTTGTAGAAAAATGAAAATTACAATAGTGGCAGGCTTTTTTGCAAAAAGGAATATGTATATAGATGCCTGACATAAGTAGGATTGGGGAACAAAGCTAGCCAT